>PUXY01000019.1 GCA_009659955.1 Campylobacterota bacterium
CGGGTCGCCCAAACAGCCCAAGCCCCAGAGGGGAGTTATATTTTGGAGTATCGCCGGGGATAATTTCCTCTTTTTTACTCACCTTTCCTTTTTCCTCTTCCCAAACTCTATTTAAAATTTGGAGAGTCTCTCTATATTGGACTCTCCCAATTCTCCATTGGGAAGTAGAGAGGGGGAAACTTTTCCCTCTTTTTCCCATCTTTTTCCCAATTTTTTCCCCTTTTGACATCTCTGGAAAAGGGGATTGACTCTTTTTTACCTTTTACCTTTCGGGAGGATAAAATTCCCATTCACTTATCAATTTGATTCCATTCTCCTCCATTAACCGACTGGTGAGCCCTTTGGCTTTACATTTACATTCGGAGCCATTGATATATGCACTGGTCAAATTGATACCACAACTGGGGGATTTCTCTTTTCCAATAAAGGCAACCGCCCCCTTCTCCTTTGCCAATTTTACCGCCTCCCGGGCACCTTGGAGGAATTGGGGGGTTTTATCAACCCCGTAAATATCCACAATCTTATCTCCAATAAATCGGGCAGGGGGTCTGGGGGTAGGAAGGGCGACCTCTTCGGGACAGAAGGGGATTAACTCAAATTTCTCCTCTATTTTTTTTATCACTTCCGGAGGAAGGGGTTTACTCTTTCCATCATATCTGCACCGATACCCCAACATACATTTACTAATTATCGCCTTCTCCTTTGGAGCCATTTTATCCCTTTGAAATGGATTGGAACTAAAAAATTCTAACAAATAGGCACTTTTTGGACTTAAACTCCACTTAAATTAAGCCATCTTTAAGTTCCAAAAGATAATATTCCTCTCTAAAACTTACCGGTAAAAGGGTTGTAGATGTATGCAGTAATTAAACACGGCGGTAAACAATATAAAGTTAAAGAAGGGGATATTTTAGAACTGGATAGAATGGAAGCGGAGCCCAAATCTCTGGTAGAGATTGAGGAAGTTTTAATTGTAGCCGATGACAATTCCATCAAAGTCGGAAAGCCAGTGGTGGAAGGGGCAAAAGTTGTATTGGAAGTTATCAACCACGGACGGGGTAAAAAAGTAATTATCTTCAAAAAACGGCGACGGAAAGACTCCAAAAAGAAAAGAGGATTCCGGAGAGATTTCACCCGGGTTCGGGTAAAAGAGATTCAAGGATAATCTCAATTTTGGAAAATGGGGAGTGGGGAGGAAGAGGTATTGTAAAATTTGTAAAGTTTAGAAAATGAAGGAGTAGAAATGGCACACAAGAAAGGTCAAGGGTCAACCCAGAATAACCGGGATTCTGCCGGTCGGAGATTGGGGATTAAAAAATTTGGTGGAGAGTTTGTAAAAGCAGGGAATATTATTGTTCGACAACGGGGAACCAAATTCCACCCCGGAAACAATGTGGGATTGGGAAAAGACCACACCATCTACGCCCTGATTGATGGGTATGTAAAATTTGAAATTAAAGATAAAAACCGAAAAAAAGTCTCCGTCTACCCAACCAAAGGGTAGAGCTCCCTTTTATCCCCTTTTATTCCCTTTTTCAACTTCCAACTTGTCTCCAACTTCCAATTTGAAATTATCAATTTAAAATTGCGGAAATAATTGGTTATCGATTAAAAGGTGGAGAAAAGTATTAATCCAGAATTTTGCCGTTGGAGTAGAATACATCTCTCTCAAGTGGAGATAAAAGGTTGCAACAGGCATTGGAGGGAGAAATTAAGTTTTGGAGTCCGATGGAAAAAGAGAGGTAAAAACTTTTCTACAACTCTACAAATTTCCTAAAATTGCTTCCAGAGCTTGGAGTTTAATCGGTTTGGTGAGGATACCATCTATTTTCAAATCTCCAAATTGTTCCCGGAGATTTTCGGCATTTTCACCGGAGAGGATATAGATGGGAATTTCTTGATTCTCCTCTCTAATTTTCCGGGCGGTGTCGATACCTCCCATTCGGGGCATATTTTGATCCAGAAAGATGATATCCAGTTCATCTTTATGTTTTTTAAAGTATTTCAACGCCTCTTTTCCATCTCCCACAATTGTTGGGAGTGCGTCCAATTGTTCAAATACATGCTTCAAGAGTTTTTGGCTTACCACCTCATCTTCTGCCACCAGAACTTGAGCCCGTTTTTTAGGGCGTTTCCGCCGTTGGATAATTGCCCCCTCTTTGGAGAGGGTAAAGAGCCGTTTGGGAAGGAGGGGTTGGGTGATAATAACCGGTTTCAGGGGAGAGTCGATATCGACTTTATCCTCTTTGGAGATGATAATAACCTTTTTATTTTTGGCTTTTTCTTCAATCTCTTTTTGATGCTCTTTAAAAAAGTTGGCGGAGAAGACCACCCCTTGGCAATTCTCCATCGGCTCTTCCAGAGAGGTAAAGGTGCGGTAGCGGACTCCAATCCGGCTCAAATAGAAATCCAAAAGTTCCCGGATACTCTCATCTAACCCCTCAACCATAATTCCCAATTTCATAATTTGGAAAACAGATTTATCGAAGGTTGGGGGAACCTCATCTACATCACCAACCGGGATAGTAAAGAAAAATTCGGTGCCCTCTCCCACTTTACTTTTAAAATTGAGCTCCCCTCCCAAAATTTCTACCAATTGTTTGGAGATGTAGAGTCCCAATCCGGTGCCTCCAAACTTTTTGGAGGTTTCGGCGGAGGCTTGTTCGTAGGGTTTAAAGAGTCGCTCTTGAACCTCCTCCGGAATTCCAATACCGGTATCTCTCACACTACAGAAGAGCTCTTTATCGTCGGGGCGATATTCCATTCGGAAAAAAATCTGTTTCCCTTCCGGGGTAAATTTAACCGCATTACTCAAAAGGTTGTTTAGAACCTGTTGGAGTCGATGGTTATCGGAGTAGATGGCAAAGGGGATTTGGGGGTCAAAAAAGGGAATAACCTCCACCCCTTTATTTTTTGCGGAGAGAAAGAAGAGTTTTGCCACATCTTCAAAAAGGGAGATAGGGGTAAAATAGAGTTTTTCGATGGTTAATTTCCCCTCCTCCAGTTTGGCAATATCCAAAAGGTCGTTGATTAACCCGATAATCATATCTCCGCTATTGAGTGCCGACTGGATAAAATCCCGCTTTTGGGGGTCTTTTTCACTTTTCAAAAGGAGTTGGAGAAACCCTATCATTGCGTTGAGAGGGGTGCGGATATCGTGGATAATGGAGTAGAAGAATTGTTTGGAGGTTTTCAGTTTGTTGACTGCCCGGAGATAGTGGGATTGGAAATTGACCGCCGGAGAAAACTCCTCCCAATCCACTTTAAATTTGGTATTCCGCCGGAGAAAAGTTGTGATATATCCGGTGATACTTTCAAATAGATGGAAATCTTGCCGGGTAAAGGGCTCCTTCTGTCGATAGAGGACTACCAATCCCAAAGGGGTTTTGTTGGTGGCTCTCAAAACCGGCAAAATCCCCATATGGCGAACTGGATAGTGGAGAGGGTTGTCAATTTGGGTATTGTAGAGAAAAACATTGGGAAGATTGTTTTCAATAATGGGGTAGGCGGTTTTGAAAGCCACCTCCAAAAGCGACCTTTGGGGGGTGTCTATATGGATAGTGATATTTTCCCCAATCCCCTTTAAACTGGAGTCATCGGGGGAGTATTTCAAAGCAAATCCATACTCACACCGGAAAAACCTCTTTAAATTCTCTTCCAACACTTTTAAAAGGGTATCTAAATCGTGGACCTTCTCCAGCTCCTTTTCCAACTCGGTGATAAAGGGCTCATAAGGCATCGGGTCAATCTTCAACATTTTACCTCTAATCCTTATTTCTTTTCCCCAATTTTACAACGGAATTGTTATAAATTTGGTTAAAATCATATCAAAAAGGGGAATTTGGGAGATGTTGGCAATTATTGGTCCTACCGCCAGTGGAAAATCGGAATTGGCGGTGGAAATTGCAGAAAAAGTGGGGTATTCTATCCTCTCCTTGGACTCCTTGGCAGTCTACAAGGAGGTGGATATCCTCTCCGCCAAACCTACCCCGGAGGAGCGGAGGGGAGTTCCCCACTACGGCATCGACCTTCTATTCCCCAATCAACCCTTTGATATTACCAAATTTATCTCCCTTTTTCGACAGGTTCAAGGGGAAGTGGGAGAGAGGGTAATAATTGTAGGAGGAAGTGGATTTTATCTCAAAGGTTTAATAGAAGGACTCTCACCCTTTCCCCCAATTTCTCCCCAAATCAGAAAAGAGGCGGAAAAGTGGAATTGGGACGCACTCTCCCAGATTGACCCCACCTTTGCCCAAAAAATCTCCCCTTCCGACCGATACAGAATCCGCCGGGGGGCGGAAATTTATCTTGCCACCGGCCTCCCCCCTACCCACTATTTCCAAAAAAATCCTCCCATTAAACTCCTCTCTAAACCCCTCCCGATTTTTGAAATTTCCCTTCCCCGGGAGGTTTTGAGGGAGAGAATCTGGAAACGGACAAAAAAAATGTTCCAACGGGGAATTATTGACGAAGTTGCCTATCTGGAATGGAAATATCGGGATAGGGAACTCCCCTCCCTCAAGGCGATTGGAGCCCGGGAAATTTTGGACTATTTCAATGGAGACTACACCCGCCGGGAGGTGGAGGAGAAGATAGCAGTAAATACCGCCCGACTGGCAAAGAGGCAGACAACTTTCAACCGCACCCAATTTCCCAATCGAATCTCCCTCCCCCCTTCCCAGTTAAAAGAGGCTATTTTGGAAAGTTTGAAAAAAAGTGGAGGGGAGAGCTAAATTTAACTTGACACAACTCAACTCAATTTGTATAATTCCAAAAGCCTTAAAGTTACCTTTAATTTACCCTTTCCAAAAAATCTACAAAAGGAGCGGAAGAGATGGAAAAACTCTTTGAAAAATTGACCAATCAGATGATGGAGACTCTGGAGAGTGGTTTAAGTCTGGCACTCCACAATAAAAATCCCGAAGTGCACCCACTCCATTTAATCTGGGGATTGTTGACCAACACCAATACCCTCCTCAATCAAGCCCTCAATAAAATGGGGGTAGATAAAGTTGCAATTGAGTTGGAAGTCCGGTCTGCCGTCGACAGACTCCCCAAAGTTGACAATATCACCAAAGAATCTATCCGGATTGGACGGGAATTGATTAAATCCCTCCAACAGGCGGAGGCGTTGGCAACCCGATTGGGGGATAAATATATCGCCGTGGATACTTGGATTATTGCCAACCTTAAAGAGAACTGGATGAAGGAGACCATCGGAAAATTTGTCGATTTGATGGAACTCCAAAAGACCCTCGAATCTATCCGCGGAGATAAAAAGATTGAGTCCAAGTCCGCCGACGAAAATCTGGACGCCCTCAACAAGTATGGAATTGATTTGACCCAAAAAGCCCGGGAAGGAAAATTGGATCCAGTTATCGGACGGGACGAAGAGATTAACCGAATGATTCAAATCTTAATCCGAAAAACCAAAAATAACCCAATTCTGTTGGGAGAGCCCGGGGTTGGAAAAACCGCACTGGTTGAGGGATTGGCTCAACGGATTGTCAAAAAAGAGGTGCCAGTTAGCCTCCAAAACCGGAGAATTATCGCCCTCGATATGACCGCCCTTATTGCCGGGGCAAAGTATCGGGGAGAGTTTGAAGACCGGCTCAAAGCGGTGGTAGATGAGGTAAAAGCTAACCCCAATATTATTCTCTTTATCGACGAAATTCATACCATTGTGGGAGCCGGTGCTTCCGAAGGGAGTATGGACGCCGCCAACATTTTGAAACCGGCTTTGGCACGGGGTGAACTCCGGACTATCGGGGCAACCACCCTCAAAGAGTATCGGAAATATTTCGAAAAAGATGCAGCCCTCCAACGGCGGTTCCAACCGGTGCGGGTAGATGAACCCTCTGTAAATGAGGCAATTAGAATCCTCCGGGGATTGAAAGAGCGATTGGAAGCCCACCATCAGGTTGAAATTAAAGATGAGGCTCTGGTCGCGGCGGCTAAATTGACCGATCGCTACATTACCGACCGCTATCTGCCCGATAAAGCTATCGACGCCATCGACGAAGCGGCGGCGGAAATTAGAATGCAAATTGAAAGCGAACCCTTTGAATTGGCAAAAATTAAACGGGAAATTGAACAATTGATGGTGGAAAAAGAAGCTCTCCAAATGGAGGAGCAGACCGAACGGGTCAAAAAACGACTGGAAGAGATTGAAAAAGAGTTGGCAAATCTGGAAGAGGAAAAACGGCGACTGGAAGCCAAATTTGAAGAGGAAAAACGGGTTCTCAAAGAGATTGCCGAAATTAAACAGAAAATTGAAGAGCTCAAAGTTCAAGCCGAAATTGCCAAACGGGAGGGACGATACGAAGAGGCGGCAAAAATTGAGTATGGAGAGATAGTAGCCCTCCAAAACCGACTCAAAGAGTTGGAAGAAAAATGGGCTCAAATGAAGAAAGAGGGAACCCTCTTGAAAAATGCCGTCGATGAAGAGGCGGTCGCCGATGTGGTGAGCAAATGGACTGGAATTCCTGTCAGCAAAATGCTCCAAAGTGAACTGGAAAAAGTCCTCCACATTGAAGACGAACTGAAAAAATGGGTGGTGGGACAAGATGAGGCTATTAAAGCGGTTGCCAAAGCTATCAAACGGAATAGAGCCGGTTTGAGCGACCCCAACCGCCCAATCGGAAGTTTTATGTTCCTTGGACCTACCGGGGTTGGAAAAACCGAAACCGCCAAAACTTTGGCAAGATTCCTTTTCGATGACGAAAGGGCTTTAATCCGGTTTGATATGTCTGAATATATGGATAAAATTTCCGTTTCCAAACTGATTGGGGCAGCCCCCGGATATGTGGGGTATGAAGAGGGAGGTCAATTGACCGAAGCAGTCCGACGGCGACCCTATAGCGTAATTCTCTTTGACGAAATTGAGAAAGCCCACCCCGATGTGTTTAATATTCTGTTGCAAGTTTTGGACGATGGACGGCTCACCGACAATAAAGGGGTAACCGTCGACTTTAAAAATACCATCATCATTTTGACCAGTAATATCGCCAGCGATATTATTATGGAGATTAAAGACCCCGAAGCCCGGAAGGAGGCGGTTTGGGTTGAATTGAAACGGAAATTTAAACCGGAATTCCTCAACCGGTTAGATGAAATTGTCATCTTCAACCCATTGGGTAAAGAACAAGTAAAACAAATTGTAGATATCCTCCTCCGGAAAATTAAGAGCCGGTTGGCAGAGCGGGATATTACCCTTGAATTGACCGATAAAATGAAAGGCTACATCGCCGAAGTTGGATTTGACCCTGTATTTGGAGCCCGCCCACTGAAAAGAGCCCTTGCCGAAATTGTAGAAGACCAATTGGCAGAGCTCATTTTGGAAGGAAAAGTAAAAGAGGGCGACTCCGTCCTGTTCGATTTGGACGACAACGGCAATGTGGTAGTATTTGTCAATAATGTGGAAGTTTACAACAGCGGAAAAGAGG
>PUXY01000020.1 GCA_009659955.1 Campylobacterota bacterium
GAAGATGGAGGCAACAGACAATTTATTATGGTTCAACTCCCAGAGCCCACCGACCCCAAAAGTGAAGCTTACAAAGGGGGGTATAAAAATATTTGCGAAATTGGGAAGGAGAGAATCCGCCGGGCGGGGGAGATGATTAAAGAGAAGTTTAAAGAGAAAGAGGGGATAGAAAATCTGGATATCGGCTTTAAGGTCTTCAAACTGGATACCACCAACTTTAAAGAGTGGGACTCCAACCCCGACAATCTGGAGCAATCTCTATGGGATTATGGAGAGTTTATCAAACCCGACCGAAGCGAAGAAGACCTACTTTACGAAGTCCTGTTGAAATATGGGATTGAGTTAACCACTCCGATTGAGGAAAAAGAGATTGGGGAGGGGAAAATTTACATTGTGGACGGAGGAAAATTACTTATCTACTTCCACCCCATCGATACTGAAATAGCTAAAAAAATTGCCGATTTAGCCCAGACCCTCCCCTCCCCCTCCCGGGTGCTAATTTTAAGAGACGACACCTTCCCCAACACCCCCACCAAAGTTAACATAATGGAATTTTTCAAACAGATGAAAACCTTTGACAAAATCGTAAGTTTGTAGGCAATATAATCGAGAAAAGGAACATTTAATCTGGGAGAATAGGGGAGAAAATAAAATTGTGATAAAACCTCAATAGGTCTTGGGAGGGGAGTAAAAAAACAAAGGAGTTAAAAGGTGGAAAAAATAAGGTGGGTAGAGATAGAAAATTTCCGGAATTTTTCCTACCTAAAAATGGAGGGGTTGGGAGATGTAAATATTATTGTTGGTAAAAATAATACCGGTAAAAGCACTTTTTTGGAGGCTCTCTTTTTGTCAATCGACTCCAAAACCGCCCCCTCCCTTTTACGGAGCACACTGGAAACTATTTTTAAAAAAAGGGGTATCTCTCCTTCCCTTCTTTTAAACAATAGAGAAGAGTTTGAAGATTTTGAAAATTTAATAACCAACTCTTTCTTCCATCAAGAAGCTATCTCCACTATAGCCACCTCTTTGGGCAAAATTAAAATAGAAAAAAAGAGACATCGAAAAGAGATAGCCTTAAAGATTATCGATAAAATAAAAAAAAATAACGCCCTCCAACACACTTCTATTTTAGTTGAGAGTTTTTTGGAACTTTCCAAACCAGAGAAAGTAAATGAAATTAAAATTGGAGAAGATTTTGGAGTCTTCTTTTTGGAAGGTAAAGTTTTGAAAAATGACTTTCAATCTTTGATAGTAGAGCTTATGGGAAGCAATGATATATCAAATATTTTTGAAGCTATGAATATCCCAACAATTGAAAATGGAACCATTTTTATATATGAAAAAAAGAGTGATGATAAAAACAAAATAAATTATAAACTTCTAATAGACAATTCTCTATTATTTTCTCAAGGATTTGTTTCCCCTACTATCTGGGGCTCACTTCTAAAAAAAATGGAAAAGTATCTCTCCTCAGATGTGTATTCAAATCTAAAAAAAATTATCTCCCCCTTTTTTACTGGGAAGGTTAAAAGTATTTACCCCTCTCTCTCCGATATTTACATTGCTACCGAAAATGAAAAAATTCCTTTCTCCCTTGTCGGAGATGGGATTAAGCATTTAACTCTCAACTATTTTGCTTTAAATTTGGACAAACCAACCTACCTATTTTTGGAAGAGCCGGAGACTTTCCTCCACCCCAAAATGATGAAAGTTTTGTCAAAGGAGATTGTCCGGTCTGGAAAGAGGAACCAGATATTTTTAACTACCCATAGCCTTGAATTTGTGGAGTATCTCCTCTACTACGCCAAAAAAATTGAAGATGTAGATGTAAAAGTATTGGGTTTCTACGATTTAAAGAATGGAAAACTGGATTATGAGATTTACAACTATAGAGAGGCTTATTCAATTGTAAACAAATTGGGAGAGGATATTAGATGAGCGGAAATATTAGAAAAATAACTTCCATATTTGTGGAAGGGGTTACAGATGTAGCCCTTTACAGAGCAATTTTAATGGAAAGATTCTCTTTTTCAACATTGGATTTTGAAGAAGAGGAAGATTTAAAGGAGGAATTCTTAAAAGAGAAAAAATTATCAATTCTCCCGATAAATCAAGTTAGATTTTTGAAAAGAGAAGAGGAATTGGTATTAATTCAGGGAAAAAATGGATATGACAGGTTGAAAGGATTTTGCAAAGAAGTTAAAAATGCAAAAAAGAGAATAAATAGGAAAATTAGAGAATTCTCACCAATAGATATCAAAACTTTTTTTATTTTTGATAATGACACTGGAGTGCCGTCGGAGTGTAATGAAGAGTTGCCCTCTTTTTTGGTGGCTACTTCCCAACAGATACCGGAAAATTTTATTTTCTCAATTTTAGGGTTGCTTTTTAATTTGAGTGGACAGATGGAAGGTAAAAAAAGGGAAAAAATTGAAAGAATTAAAGAAGATTTCCATCGGTTGAAGTGGTGTTTTGAGGAAGTAAAAAAGAGAAATTGGAACTGGAAAAATTTGGAAAAAAGAGAAATAAACCTTTTAAAATCGGTAATTGGAGAGAGGTGCCACGACCATCTTTTGCAGGAGTTACTCCGGTTATTGAAGAAGATAGATGCAGTTTCTGAAATAGATTATCTCCTTCCATCTTCTATTGTAGAGAGATTTACCCAAAGGATTCCCCAATGAAAATCGAATTTTACGACCCTTTTCAGAATGAAAACTTAAAATATCAGAAAGAGGCGATAGAGGCGGTTACCGATATTTTTAAGGGGCAAGGGGTTGCCCAGACTCTCTTTGGAGTGAGGGAGGTTGATTTGGTGGGGACGGAGCAGACCGATGTAGGAGTAGGAAACCGGCTCACTTTGGGGGAGGAGGAGTTATTGAAAAATATCCAACAGATTCAAAAGAGAAACGCCCTTGAAATTACCCAATCTATCGACAAAGGAGACCTCAACTTTTCAATAGAGATGGAGACCGGCACCGGAAAAACTTATGTATTTTTGAGGACAATTTTTGAGCTCAATCGGCTTTACGGGTTTAAAAAGTTTATTATTGTGGTGCCCAGTATAGCAATAAAGGAGGGGGTAAAGAAAAATTTGGATATTACCCGGGAGCATTTCCGGGCTCTCTATGGAAACACCCCTTATAACTATTTTATTTACGACTCTTCAAAATTGACCCAGATAAATGGGTTTGTCCGGAGTGGGGAGATTGAGATAATGATTATCAATATCGACGCTTTCAACAAAAGCAAAAATATTATCAATAACCCCCAAGAGGCGACCTTTGGGGAGAAACCGATAGATGTTATCGCCTCCACCCGTCCGATTGTAATTATTGATGAGCCCCAGAGTGTCGATACCACCGACAAGGCTAAAAAGGCTATCAAAAGTTTAAATCCCCTTTTTATTTTGAGATACTCCGCCACCCATCGGGAGAAATACAATTTAATGTATAAATTGGACCCTATCGACGCCTATGAAAGGAGATTGGTTAAACAGATTGAGGTTGCCAGTATAAAATTGAGTGATACTTCAAATCTGCCCTACATTAAGTTTATTTCGGTGGACAATAAAAAGGGGATAAAAGCCAAAGTTGAGGTGGAGGTTTTCCAAGGAGGGGAGGTCAAAAGGAAAAAGAAGACCTTGAAAGGGAATAGCGACCTTTTTGAAATTACGGGGCGGGACATTTACAACGGCTATTTGGTTCGGGAGATTTATGCGGAAAAGGGGCGGGAGTATATTGAATTTGCCAATGGGAAAATTGTGCGGTTGGGAGAGAGTATTGGAGAGGTAGACCCGGAGCAACGGCAATATTTGCAGATTAAAAAGACGATAGAGGAGCATCTGGAGAAGGAAAAACTCCTTTTGAAACGGGGAATTAAGGTTTTATCCCTCTTTTTTATCGACCGGGTGGCAAATTACAGAAGTTACGATTCGGAAGGCAATCCCCAAAAGGGAAAATTTGTGGAATTTTTTGAAAAAGCTTTTCAAGAGGTTATCCAACTCCCAAAATTTCAGGAGTTGTATGAAAAAATCTACAAAAATTTGCCGATTGACCAGATTCACGATGGCTACTTTTCCGTCGATAAAAAGGGGAAGTTGAAAGATACCTCCGGAAAAACCAAAGCCGACGAGTCCACCTATGGGAAAATAATGAAAAACAAAGAAAAACTCCTTTCACTGGAGGAGCCTTTGCGGTTTATTTTCTCCCACTCCGCTTTGAGGGAGGGGTGGGACAACCCCAATGTGTTTCAAATCTGCACCCTCAACGAAACAAAATCTACCATTAAAAAACGGCAGGAGATAGGGCGGGGACTCCGGCTCTGTGTAAATAGTAGAGGGGAGAGGGTTTACGGATTTGATGTAAATCGACTTACGATTATTGCCAATGAGAGTTATCGGGAGTTTGCCGAAAAACTTCAGAAAGAGTATGAAGAAGATTTGGGGATTAAGTTTGGAGTGGTGGAGAAGCGATTTTTTTACCCTATTTTGGGGGAGGAGGGGGAGAAACTTTTTCAATTTCTCCAAGAAAAAGGGTATCTTGATGGGGAGGGGAGAGTAAAAGAGAAGTTGAAAAGGGAGATTGAAAACCTTCCCCTTCCCAATGAATTGGAGCCGAAACGGAAAGAGATTGTAGCCACCCTCCAAAGGGTAATAGGGCGGAAAATTAAGATTGAAAAAGCGGAGGAGAGGCGGAAGGTTCGGTTGAGGAAGGAGGTAATTTTAAGTGAAGATTTTAAAAATTTATGGGAGAGAATTAAGCACAAAACTATCTATAAAATAGAGTTTGATGGGGAGAAATTAGTTGAAAAATGTATCGAACGGATAAATAGAGAAGTGGCAATTGGAGAGGTGAGTTATAGGTATGAAAAGGCAAAAATTGAGATAGATAGAGGGGAGGTAAGGTCGGCAGATGAGACCGATCGGGTGGAAAATTTGGTAAATATCTCTTTTCAATTGCCCGATATTGTAACTTTTCTACAGGGGGAGACCAATCTCAAACGGCAAGATATTATCAGAATCTTAACCGGAACCTCCAAACTCTCCCACTTTCGACGCAATCCCCAAAAATTTATGGAAGCGGTGGGAAGAATTATTAAAGAAGAATTGAGTCGGGTGGTAGTGGAGGGGGTAAAATATGAAAAAATTGCCGGGGCGGAGTATGCGGTGCAGGAGATTTTCGAAAAAGGGGAGATAGTAGCCTATCTGAAAAATCTGAAAGAGTCCCAAAAGAGTCTTTACGATAGGGTTATTTGTGATAGTGAGGTGGAGAAGCGATTTGTTGAGGAGTTCAACAAAAATGAAAATGTAAAACTTTTTGCCAAACTTCCTAAAAATTTTAAAATTGAGACTCCGGTCGGCTCCTACAACCCCGATTGGGCGGTGGTTATGGAGGTAGATGGAAAAGAGAAACTCTACTTTGTTTTGGAGAGTAAAGGGAGTTTGGGAATAGAGGGGAGAAGGGAAAAAGAGAATCAGAAAATTTTATGTGCCCAACGGCACTTTGAAACTCTGGAGAGGGAGTATCGAGATTTCAAATATCTGGTGGAGAAGGATTTTGAAGGGTTTAGGGGTCGGTTTTATACTTTAAAATTTGAATAAAAAATTTTAGCACTGACCGATTAGATGGGAAAAGGAAAATTTTTAAATTTTTTTATCTCCTTCTGGGTTCATTGTTTGATAAAAAGAGGAGAAAAAAAGATTAAAAAGAGAATTCCTCTATTTACTTTTTCGGTCAATTCCAAAATTTTGGGAGTATCAACCGACACCATTACCTTTTAAAGGTGGTGGTGGTGGTCAGTAGACCTCCCAACAAAGTGGAGTGATGATACATTTAAAGAGATTGTTCTCTAAATCTCAAAGGAGTTATTCCGTAAACTTTTTTAAACTCCTTGATAAAATGGGATTGGTCAAAAAAACCGGATTCTACGGCTATAAGAGATAAAGGGTAATCTTTTTTCATTAATTTTAAAGCGTGCTCTATCCTCAATTTTAAAATAAATTGATAAGGAGTTAGAGAAAAGTGTTGCTTAAAAATTCTTATAATATGATATTTGTTGATGCCGGCTATATCCTGCAAATCCTGTAATTGAATATCGTCGAGATAGTGGGTATAGATATACTCTACTAATCTTTTTACATAATGATTATTAATATCTCTACTTTTTTTAATTTTCAAAGGAGAATATTTTTTTACAAGTATAACTATCAGTTGAGTAATATTTTCTTCGATTGAAATACTATTCAAATGGTGGTCTAAATACTCATTCAATTGATTGAATAAATTACCAATTGTCGGATCGTTTATTTTATTGGGAAATTTTATATATGATTTATATTCTTTATTTAGTAAAGAAGAGATTATATTGCGGATATAATTCTCCTCAATAAATAGATTAATATAACTCCATCTGCTATTATTTTCTACATAATGGGTTTCCAGTGGATTTACTATTCTAATTTCACTATTTTTAACCAGTTCTCTATTTTTATTAATAGATAGTTTGCACTCTCCATTTATTATTTTTCCAATAGAAAAACTTTCGTGAATATGCGGTTTAAATTCTGTTTTTACAAAGTCATTTTTTATTAATAGATAATCTTTCATTTGGGCTATTTTTCATAATATTTTTCTTGAAATAGAGAAATGTAATCAAAACTTATATTTATCCTTTGACCATTTTTCCCTAAATTTTTCCTTTTTACTTTTATGTTTTTTATATATTTAGTATTTTCAATATGGGTGCCTCCACACGCACAGGTATACCAATCCAATTTCCAATATCTTGCCTCTTTTTCTTTCGGGTGTGGAAAAGTTTCAATATTTTTCTCCTCTTTTATAATTTGATTGGCATACTCCTCAATTGTTTGAATATCTTTTTGGGAGAATTTAATTTTTGTTCTAAAATCTAATCTGGAACTATCTTCTTTAATTTTAGCTCCATAAATTTTTTTCTCCATTCCGGGAAATATTTTTTCTATACCCATTAACACTATATGGGTAACACTATGGGAAATTGAAAGTTTAGCCCTTCTGATTGTGTCAATCTCTATACTGACAATATCCCCTATTTTTAGGAGGGAATTTCTAAAAAATACTCTTAATCAAATTTTGTGCAATGTGAGTCAGTGCCCCTTATTTTTTTCTCAATTGATACTTTTTTCTTTTCTCCAAAAGTGAAATCCTCCAAAAAAAAGGAGACCAATAAAAAGAATAATCGATTAAGTGGTTAAGGGAGGAGTAATTTTAGAAAGAAAGAGACCAATTGAATGAGGTTAAAAATACCAATTGGAGAAATATTCCCTATAAACTGGACAAATTGGACGCACGCCGGCAAGGGAGAATCACTCTATTTCAATTTTTTAAATAAAAATTGGAAGAGTGTGTCCATTT
>PUXY01000021.1 GCA_009659955.1 Campylobacterota bacterium
AAAATCTCAAAAATAGGCACTGACCGATTAGGTGGGGGAAGGAAAATTTCCCTTTTTGGGGTTCTTTGTTCGATAAAAGAGATTAAAAAAAGAGTTCCTCTATTTACTTTTCCGGTCAATTTCCAAAAAGAGATGCAGATTGGGGAGGTGTTGAGGGTCGGAGGGAAGAAAACACCCTTATCTTTGAGATTATTTGGGGAAATAATTGGAAGTTTAGCGGGCAAGTGGGAGGAAAATATTCTCTTTTGGGCGGGAAAGGAGGGAAATAGAAAAATTGCCGATTCTAAAAAATTTTCCGGAGAAAGAATAGAGAAATATTTCTTTGTATTGGATTTAAAGAGAAAGCTAAAATTTGAGAGGTGGAGCGGAAAATATTTTTTTGGGGGAGGAAATGGGTTTGAAAGAGGATTGGAATGGGGGAAGTCTATTTAAAGGAGAATGAATTTAAAAGAGAATTACCCACTCTCCAAAATTTACTGGGGGGAGTAAAGAAAGATTCTTTCAGAGTTATCTCGTTTTGGATTCTCTATAGACAAATTCTTCCTCTTTTCTTTGGTAAACTTTACAGGGAAAGATAACCTTTTGTTTGGAGTTGACCAAAGAAGAGGAAAGAGTAGAGATTTCTTATTTTTACTTTCTTTCCTTTCCTCTTTTTTAGAAAAAAGAAAGTAGACTGAAAGTCTAAACTTTTTCCCTCCCCCAGTTTCCAATGGGTCAGAGTTTTTTTCTTCAATGGGTTAAATTATTTTCCGTTCCAATTTGTTTCTCCACTTGGTTTCTCTTTTTCTCCTTTTTTACTCCCAGTTTTCCGATATTTCCGGCAATAAAAGACTCTTCTCCAAAAAATTTCAAAAAATAAATTCACCTCTCTCCAAAGACCACCTTTGCCTCCGCTCCCTTTTTGATAAGCTCCTTTTGAATTAGAAAATATTTCTTAAACTTTTTCTCCTCCCCTATTTTTTAAAGCATAATGAAAGATAGCTATCTTTTTCTTTTTTTTCTTCTTTTCCCAATGGAAAAAATTGGGGAAGGGGGGGCGGAGAAAAATCCTCTTCTATCTTCCACTATAATATCGCTAACTCTTTTTCCCCAGTTGGGGTCAAATCCTTTTCCGGTGGGATTGGCGGAGGTGGAATAGAGCCAGTGATATTTTTTGAGGAAAGTGTAGTGGAGACCTTCATCTACTACCCGGAGGGCGGTTTGGAGGGGGTGGTAAATGTAGGTAACCTTTCTTTTTTTTCTAATTTCCCGGCGGAACTTTTTTGGCACCCGGGCAAACTCTTTTAAGGTTTCCAAAGAGTCCACTTCCCTCAATATCGGTTGGTTTTCTGGTCTCCCTTTTATTCGGTTCAATTTTCGAAAATCTTTGCTTAAAAGTCCAGCGGTGGTATCGGTTTGAGCCAAATAGACGGGAAAAGTATCTTTTTTTTCTTTTTTCATTCTCTTATTTCCCGGCAAGAAAAAAGAGAGGGGTTAGTGGCGGAAGACGGTGGGGGTATCGAAATCGTCGTCCAAATCGATATTTTTTAGCTCTTGGCGGAAAAGTTCAACCAAATCGATTTTTTGCTCTTCTTTTTTAGGCTCTTCCGGTTGTGGTTGGGGTTTAGGTTCAGGTTGGGGGGTGGATTTGGGAGTTTGGGTAGTTTTGTGGGAGGAGGTTGTAGCATTCCGGGCGGTAAAAGGGGAAGATTTTGAGGTAGTAGAGCTCTTTTTCCGCTCCTCTTTTACCGGTCGTCGGGGTATACTATTTTTTTTTAACACAGCTTCATTTTTGGCTTCATCGAAACCGGTGGCAACGATGGTAATTTTTACCTCATCTACATCGAGTTCGTTGTCGGTGGTAGTTCCGAAAATTATATCGGCTTCCGGATCCACCCGGTTGTAGATAAGCTCCATACTTTCACTGATAGATGCCAGAGAGTAGTCGGAGTGGATTGTAAAGTGCACCAAAACCCCCATAGCTCCATCGATTGAGATATTGTCCATAAGTGGGGAGTTGATGGCGGTTTCGATGGCGGTTGTGGCGGAATTTTCTCCCTTTGCCTCCCCAACCCCCATAAGTGCCAACCCTTTGTAGGACATAACGGTTTTCAAGTCATTGAAGTCCACATTGATATCGTTGGAGCCATAGGTAATTACCATATTGGAAATACCGCTCACTGCCCGATAAAGGACATCATCTACCAGAGAGAACGCCTCCCGCATACCCACTTTTCTATCGATAATTTGGAGGATTTTATCGTTGGGAATAACTACGATAGAGTCGGCAGCTTCCCGGAGATTTTCAATCCCTTGGAGGGCGAGTCGCATTCTCTTTGCCCCTTCAAAAAGGAAGGGTTTGGTAACTACTCCAATGGCAAGGGCTCCCACCTCTTTGGCAGCTTTTGCCACCAAAGGGGAGGCTCCGGTTCCGGTTCCTCCCCCCATTCCGGCGGAGATAAAGACCAAATCGGCTCCTGCCAATGCCTCTTTAATCTCTTCATAGCTCTCTTCCGCCGCTTTGGCTCCCAAATCGGGACGCATTCCGGCTCCCAGACCTTTGGTAACTTTTTTTCCCAGTTGAATCTTTTTTTCCGCCTTGCAGGTTTCCAAAGCCTGTTTATCGGTATTGGCGGCGATAAGTTCCACCCCTTTAATTCCTTTATCGGCGACATAGTTGATCATATTATTTCCCCCACCCCCCACGCCGATAACTTTTATATTGGGACCTATAGTCTCATTCTCTTCGCGACTAATTTCATAAAGTTTCTCCATTCCCTATCCTTTCCTTAAAATAGATTATTAAGCATATTCAAAAATTTCTTCCAAACCCCATCTTCTTGGCGACCTTGACGCCGGGAAAGATCCCGGAAATCCAAAATCTCCTTTTTTCTTTCGGTAGATTGGGTGGAAGTGGTTTGGGGTTGTTTGACCCTTTCCCTCCGTTTTTCTTCCCGTTTGGGAGGAAGAGGAACATCTTCCTCCGGTCCAATTCCGGAGAGGGGATTATGTTTTCCCCGGAATCGGTTATCGTGATCCAATTCGTAAAGTATTTCCCTCCCCACCCCGTAAACCATTGCTCCAACTGCCACTGAAAGCTCACTCTCCCCTCCACTGGAGGAGAAATTTTGGATTTGTCGGGCGATACCTACCCGGACTACCTGTTTAGGGAAAAAGAGCTTAGCAATTTTATCAATTGACGGGAATTTTGCAAACCCTCCGGTAATTGCGATAGTTGAAATATATTTTCTAAAGGGGGTTTTGGCAAGGAGTTTACGATAGATTAAAAACATCTCTTTCATTCTCATTACCAAAGCGGTGGCGATGGTTCTTACCGAAACCTCTTGGGGTTCAGGGGGGATTGTATTGCTTTTTACGCTAATTTTCGTATGTTTAAGGAGGGCATTGAAATTTTTCTTAATTTTTTCGGCTTCTTTGATGGGGATTTGTGCCACTTCTGCAATATCTTTTGTAATATGGTGGCTTCCCACTCCAAATTTATCAAACGCCACCAGATTTTTGTTGTAGAAAATACCTATATTGGTTGTGGTATAGCCCACATCTAAAATTGCAGACCCCTGTTCCCTCTCCTCTTGGGTCAAAACCCCCAATCCACTGGCAAAGGGGGAGAGGACAATCCCCGCCACCGGAATGCCGGCTTGTTTAAAGATTCTCTTTACATTTTCAAGGGCACTCTTTTCTATCAAAACTATATGGACATCAACTTCCAATCTATTACCCCCCATTCCTATGGGGTCATAAATCCCCTCCATATTATCGACCTGAAATTGATAGGGAATTGCGTGGAGGATTTGGGAATCTTGAGGGATTCTGGCGTTATAGACGGCATTTTTAATTGCCCGATTTATCTCCCGGAGGTGAATCTCCCGTTCCGGCAAATTTACAATTCCCCGGCTATAGATTGATTTGCCATACATTCCGGAAATGGCTACAAAAGTTAATTCAGGTGAAATTCCGGCAACTCTCTTTGCTTTGGTGTAAGCCTCCTTTACACCTCGAACCACCTCTTCCAAATTGGTAATTTTTCCCTTTTTTACCCCTTTGGTGGAGGCAATTCCAGAACCCCCAAAGGAGATGGTTTGACCATCATACTCTCCAATTACCACTTTAACTGAAGAGCTTCCTATATCAATTCCCATTATCGCTCTCAATGGCAATCCTTTTTATCTCACTTCATATAGGAGGTAAATTTATATTGTTGGGTCAACTGGTTGAAAAGGTCTTCTATCAATTCATCGTTTATTACACCTTCCGCCAATTGTTTAACTTGGGGTTTTGCCTTTTCAAACTCCTCTTTTACCAGTAACTTTTGGTCTACTATTTGATAGGCAACCAGTTTATTTCCTATAACTATATACCCCTTGGGCTTCCATTGTTGAAAGAGATATCCCAGAAAAATTTTCCCCTCTTCAGGGGTCAAATGGGGAACCTTATCTATATCAAATTTGGTCAAATAGTTGGTCTCTTCCCCTTCCAACTCCCCTTGAAGCAACTTCTCCCCCTCCTTTTCCAATTGGGCTTTCAATTTTTTAGCCCGGAGAAGTTGTTCTATTTTCCCTTTTACTTCTTCCAAAGGAAGAGGTTGGGAAGGGAGAGTTTTTACCAATTTTCCAATCAAGTATTCTCCATTTACCAAAAGGGGTTTCATAAATCCCCTTTTTTTAAGTTGCTCCATACCTTCAGAAGGTATTTGGGGATTATTGAATTTAACCTCTATGAATTCCCCGTGAATTTCCCCCTTTTTCAGTCCCAAATATTTTTTAAAAGCCTCCCTTTTCAATTTATGGGCTAAATAAGCCTTCTCAACTTCCCCTTTCACTTTCTCCAAAGGGAGAATTTCGCCGGTGGAAGAGACAAACTCTTGTCGATGCTCTTGATAATACTTCTCCAATTCCGGCTGGGAAACATTTCCCTCCACCGGCACTTTTACCAATTCAATTTTATATTTCACCCCTGACATAAACTGATTTTTATGGGAGTTGTAAAATTTATTTATCTCCTCTGGGGTAATGGAGATTTGAGTTAAATTTCCTTCTACCACTTTAATTTTCAATTTGTCCCCATTGTAAAGGGCAGAGCCGTAACTCTCAATCTCCAACGGAGAAGGGGTCAAATGGAGATAGGAGAAGAGTTTTCCTACTACCATCTCCCTCCGGAGCATATCTTCATAATCCCGTTTCAACATTCCAATCCGTTGGAGGTAGAGGTCGTAAATTTTTTTATCTTTAAATCGGGCTTGGAGAAGTTTTGCCAACTCCCCATCGGTAACCCGGAGGTGGAGTCGGCGAGCCAATTCCCGGAAATATCCCTGTCGGATAGCCTGTCGGAGGGCTTCATCTTTCAATCCCATTTTGGTTGCGGTGGCGTCGTCCAGTTTACCTCCCATCTGTCGATTTACCATATCGAAAATATTTTGATAAACCTCCTGCACATCTCCCAATCTAACTTCTGTATCTCCAATCCGGGCTACGGTATCTGCCTTTTTACCAAAAGAGAGGCTTCCCCAACCGACCGCCCCGGCAAGAATAAAGGAGATAGTGGCTATCCAAATGGTAATTATTAACCACTTTTTATGGTGGTGCATCCACTCTATCATCAAGGACCTTTTAAATCTGGATTTTTGCTATTATATAGAAAAAAAGGGAAAAAATGAATAATTGGGAGGTGATGGAGAGGGACTTGAAAGTCAACTGGCATCCCTGCACCCAGATGAAGGACCACCAGATTCTCCCAATGATTCCTATCCGTCGGGGGGAGGGGGTTTATTTGGAGGATTTTGAAGGAAACCGTTACATTGACGCTATCAGTAGTTGGTGGGTCAATCTCTTTGGGCATCGGAACCCCTACATAAACCGGAAAATTAAAGAGCAGTTGGAGGAGTTGGAACATATTATTTTTGCCGGTTTTACCCATTGGGGGGCGGTTCGATTGGGGGAGAGGATTACCCAATTGACCGGACTTGACAAAGTTTTTTACGGAGATAATGGGAGCTCTGCCGTGGAAATAGCTCTCAAAATGAGTTTCCACTATTGGAAAAATCGGGGGGAGACCCGCCCCCTCTTTTTCTCTCTGGAAAACTCCTACCACGGGGAAACTATCGGGGCTTTGAGTGTGGGAGATGTGGGGCTCTACAAAGAGACCTATCGGGAGATTCTTTTGGAGAATCGAACCCTCCCGATTCCGGCAGACCAGTCGGAGGAGGAGACCGTCAAAGCTTTAACCCAAATCCGCCAAATTTTTGAAAGGGAGACCCAAACCCCCACCGGAAACCCGATAAGTGCTTTAATTATGGAACCTTTAGTCCAGTGTGCCGGCTATATGAAAATGCACTCTCCCCAGTTTGTGGCGGGGCTTGCCCAACTTTGTAGGGAGTTCAATATCCATTTGATTTTGGACGAAATAGCGGTGGGATTTGGACGCACCGGCACCCTTTTCGCCTTCCAACAGGCGGATATTAAACCCGATTTCCTCTGTCTCTCCAAAGGGTTGACCGGGGGGTATCTCCCTTTGAGTCTGGTGGTTACCACCGATGAGGTTTATCAAGCCTTCTATTGCGATTACAAAGAGATGAAAGCCTTCCTCCACTCCCACTCCTACACCGGCAACCCTTTGGCAGTGGCGGCGGCAAACGCCACCCTCGATATTTTTGAAACCCAACCGGTTTTGGAAGAGAATCGGAAAAAAAGTCAATACATTTGGGAAAAAATCCAAAAATTTAAAGAGCTCCCCAATGTAAAGGAGATTCGACAAACCGGAATGATAACCGCCATCGAAATGATTCCCTATCCGTGGCAGGAACGGCGGGGGTTGGTGGTCTACCAGTATGGACTCCAAAATGGGGTTCTACTCCGCCCCTTGGGAAATGTGATTTACTTTATGCCCCCCTATGTTATCGACTATTCCGAAATTGACCAGATGATAGAAGTAGCCTATCGGGGGATTGAACTTGCCCAAACCCAAAAATGGGGATAAGTTTTTTCAATTCTTCCCCCGGGAGATAAAGATAGAGACTCCATTTTGGGAGAAAGGAGAATAAATTCCGGTAAAAGCCGGAGAAAATGGAAAAAAATCTATCTTTTCTCCTTTCTTTCCAATATCCCCAAAATGAAAAGGAGAGCCGGAGGGAGGGAAACTCCAAAGAGAAATGGAACTACCGCAAAGAGTCCTTTTTTTTGGAGAATAATAAAACTCACAATTAGAGCTCCATACCCCAAAATCCTCAAGGGGGTAAAGGCTCCCCCAATTCCCAAACTCAACTTTTCCCAAAGAGAGGTTTTTCTCCCCCTCTTTTTCTCCTCTCCCGCGGAGGAAAGGGGAGGAACTCCATCGGAGGAGGTGGAACTGGAAGTTCC
>PUXY01000022.1 GCA_009659955.1 Campylobacterota bacterium
GAGGGTTTGGAAAAATTCAATAGTCCAAAGCTCCGGATTTACTTTGGGGGAGAAAGGGTCTTGATAGCAGACATCAAAAAAGTGGGAGGGGACTTTTTGGACAATCTCCCGGGCGTCTCCAATTTTTACTTCAATCTCCACAAATTTATCTTTGTAGCCCAAATTTTTTGAAATTTCCAAAATTATCGGTTTTATCGGCTCCAGTTGGGGAGGGTAGGGAAACTCCCTTATCTGCTCCACCACCTCCCTATCCAGTTCGGGGCTTACAATATGGAGTCGGGTTTGGGGAGGGCGGTGGAGGAGGGTTACCCAAATGTTGTAACCCAATCCGAAACAGATATCCAAAATCTTCAGATGGGAGGGGTGGTTGTCTCCATTTTTAAACTTCCACCACTGGAAAGCGGGGAGAAAATGTTTGTAGTAGCTTTCGGTAATAGCCCCCTCCCGGGAGTGGTAGCACTGGTCATAAATCGGATGGCGGGCGGTAAAAGAGCCATCGGAGGTGGGGGTCAACTCCAATTTTAAAGGGGAGTTGGGGGAGGAGATTGAAGAAGGTGGCAAATTTGAAGAAGTTGAGGAAGTTGGGGAAGTGTCGGAAGTGGAAGAAATTGGAGAAGTATCCGAAGTTGAGGAAGTTTGGGCAAAATTCTCTTTCTTTCGGCTTTTATTGGGGGAAGAGGAAGGGAAAGGAGGGTTTGCCATTGGAGAAGTGGAAGGGGAAGTTGAGTTCTTTTCCAGATTCTTTCCCTTTTCGTCGATTTGGTTGGCTTGGGTGAAGTTGGCTCTATTTCTCTCCACAACTTTTCCTTTTTTCCAATTTTTTTAAAGGTAGGATTGTTTATCTCTCCTTTAGCCGGTGGGATTGACCAAACAAGTAAAAAGAACAGATAACCTCTAACCTCCCACCATTTTTCCTTACTTTATCGAAAATTTGACCCCAAAATCTAATCGGTCAATGTCGAAAAAGAATTTGGAAGTTTAAAAATTCTTTTCAATTAGTTAAGGTTTAACCGGTGCTCTTTTTTCCAAAGAAAGGGAGAATAGGGGAAAAAGTTTAATTATTGCGACTCTCTCCAGCGGAGAATTTTTTATTCTCTCTTTTCTGGTTCAAAATCTCTTCTCTCTTTTTAAATTTGTAAATTTTTTTTCAACATATAGATAACTCCAGTAACTACCTCCCATTTCTCCCCTCCACTTTTGGGAGTGCGTAATTTCTATTTCTCTTCCATCTCCCTCTTCTGACCCCCTCTCTTTCCATCGGAATTTTCCGTTGGGAGGGGTTTAAATGGGATAATTCAAATTGAACTTTTCCCTCCCCCTTCCCCCTACGACCGCTCCTCCTTTATTAAATCTTTCAAACTCTCTTGGGGGGATTTGCCTTGGTAAATAATTTTGTAAACTTCGGTGGCTATTGGGGTGTAGATATTGTAGGCTTGGCTCAATTGGTAAATTGCTTTGGTGGTGTAAACCCCCTCTGCCACCTCCCCCAAACTTTCCAAAATTTCCTTCAATTTTTTCCCTTGGGCAAGTGCCATACCTACCCGGAAATTTCGGGAGAGGGTGGAGTTGGCGGTTAAAAAGAGGTCTCCGGCTCCGGCGATACCCAAAAAGGTCTCCATTTTTGCTCCAAACACCTCTCCAAATCGTGCCATTTCCACCAACCCCCGGGCGAGAAGGGCTGCCCGGGCATTTTCCCCCAGTTGGAGTCCGGTGGAGATACCACTGGCAAGGGCAATTACATTTTTGTAGGCTCCGGCAACCTCAACCCCCTCCACATCTCTATCGAGATAGATTTTCAGAAAGGGGGCTTGAAGCATCTTTTTAAATTCCAGTGCCACTTCTGCCCCTTTGGAGGCGATAACAAGGGCGGTCGGTTTCTGCTCCATCACCTCCCGGGCAAATGAGGGTCCCCCCAAAAAAGCCAAATTCTCCTCCTCCACTTTTTCTCCCACCAGTTGGTGGAGAAACTGGAGTTTTTCCACATCTATCCCTTTGGAGGCGATTAAAACCCTCTTTCCGTGGAGGGGGATTCTCTCCACCAACTCTTTTACCCCCTGTGCCGCCACCGCCAAAATTAGATGGGAGTTTTTCAACGCCTCTTCCCACGGCACAAATCCCTCAATTTTCCGCTCTTTTCTGGAAGTAATTACTGCGTCGGGGAGGTTCAATTTTAAAATAGAGTAGAGGGCTCTCCCCCACGCTCCGGCTCCGATTACGCTAACCATTCATCTCCTTTTCAAAATTTTCAAGTCCTGTTGGCTCTCCAATTACAATTAATCCATCATTGGGGCGGAGTGGGTGGTTGAGGCGGGAGGAGATAAAGAGGACTTTATCTCTCCCCCCTTTCCCTTTCAGTGCCACCGCCACCGGCACCAGATTGTATCTGATAGTGAGAAGTTTCATAAATTGTTTAAGGGGTCGGCGGGTGAGGGGGGAGGAGTTGGAAAGGGTAATTTCCCGGATTTGCCAATGCTCTTTGGTTCGGTTGAAGACAATCCTCTCCAACACATTTAAAATAACCGGTTTTTGGAGGATAGTTAAAATGAGGTTGGTGGTAATTTCGTAGGGGTTGATAATTTTGTTGACCCCCACCAGTCGATATTTCCCTTCATTGCTCTTTTCGTTGACCCGGGCTACAATTTTTAGGGTTGGATAAAGGGTTCGGAGGGTCAAAGCCAAAAAGAGGTTTTTTTCGTCCTGTTTGAGGGAGCAGACCACAATTTCGTCCCCTTTCAAAAAGGAAAACTCCTTTTCATTGAACCCCAAAATTTCTATTACTTGAAAAAATTCCAGTTCCGCCCGTTTTCTCTCTTCTTTATCAAAAACTGCCACTATCATCTGATAGGGGGGTAGATGGCGGGCAACCTCTTTGGCAAATTCATTAAAGCCGAAAATAACTACTTTTTGCACCTCTCCCCTTTGGAGTTTTGGTAAAAATATACCATAAACTCCAATTGGTAAAATTTGCCATACAATGAGAGTGAAAGGGGTTTAAATGGATAAAAAAAATCTTCTAATTGTGGGAGCCGGCGGGGTTGCCCGGGTTGCAACTTTCAAAGGGGCTCAAAGTGGGGAATTTAAAAAAATTGTATTGGCAAGTCGCACCAAATCCAAATGTGATGAAATTGCCCGCGATGTGAAGGAAAAGTTGGGGGTTGAGATTGAGACCGCCCAATTGGACGCAAACCGGAAAGAGAATGTGGTTGAAATTATTAAAAAGTATCAAATCGATATAGTCTCCAATTTGGCTCTCCCCTACCAAAACCTCCCAATTATGCACGGGTGCATTGAAACCGGAACCGACTATTTGGACACCGCTTTGGCGGAGACCGAAGATAATCCCGATACCTATTATGACCTCCAGTGGGCATTGGACGAAGAGTTTAAAAAGGCGGGAGCGATGGCACTTTTGGGGTGTGGATTTGACCCGGGGGTTACCTCCATTATGGTCAAATATGCCGGAGAGTATCTATTAGATGAGTTGGAGGAGGTCGATATTTATGACTGCAACTTTGGGGAGCACGGACGCCCCTTTGCCACCAACTTTGACCCGGAAATTAATCTCCGGGAGTTGAATTTACCGGGGAAATATTGGGAAAATGGGGAGTGGAAAGTAACCAAACCTTTTGAAATTCAGGTAAAGCACAATTACCCGGAGTGTGGGGAAGCAACTTCTATTTTGATTTGGCACGAAGAGTTGGAGAGTATTGTAAAACATTTCCCCAATTTGAAACGGGCAAGGTTTTTTATGTGTTTCAGTGATAGATATCTCTACCACTTTAATGCTTTGAAAAATGTGGGAATGTTCAGTATTGAACCGATAGAGGTTTGCCCCGGGTGTAAAATTTCCCCCCTCCAATTCCTTGCCAAAGTTCTCCCAGACCCCCAAGAGTTGGTTAAAAACTATACCGGAGTAACCAATATAGGAGTTATCGCCCGGGGATATAAAAATGGAAAAAGAAAGAGTTACTATCTCTACAATATCTGCGACCATCAAAAGGCGATTGGGGAGACCGGAGCCCATTGTGTAAGTTACACCACTGGAGTTCCTGCCAATATTGGAGTCAAACTGATGGCAAGGGGGGTTTGGTATAAACCGGGGGTTCACAATGTGGAGGAGTTTGACCCCAAACCCTTCTTTGAGGAGATGGAAAGGGACGGACTCCCAATTAATATTGTTGAAATTGAGTAGAAAAAGGAGAGGGCTTTACCTCCCTTTTTTTAATTTTTATGTTGCCAAATTTAATTTTAGCTTTCAAAACCTTTGTTAAAATCCAGTAACCAAATAGTAGCTCCATTGAAAAAGGGGTAGAGTGCGACTGAAACGGCTCAATATTTTAGTAATTATTCTTTTAATTTTATTATTGGGTGGACTCCTTTTAATTTTTTGGGAGAGTTCCAAAGAGTTGGTAAAACGGGAGGCTCTCCGGAGTGCCCAAATGGAGGCGGGGACAATTATTGCCTTTCGCCACTATTTGGCAGAGGCAAATCAAGAGCTTTTGACGGCTCTTGAGGATAAAAATCTCTCCAATCCCTTTATGTGTGCCCCGGCTTATGTAACCAGTCACGCCGTCAAAAATATCAACGGGTTTTTAATTCGACAGGTGTCGGATAACCCCCGAAACCCGAAAAATCGGGCGGAGGGGATAGAGCTTGATGCAATTCACTTTTTCCGAACTTATAAAGATAGAAGAGATTACTTCTCCTCTCTCGACAAAAATGGAACCTCCTACTATTTTTATGCTTATCCCCTAAAAATTGAAAAAAGTTGTCTCAAATGCCACGGGGTGGTAGGAAAAGATGTATCCTATTCCACCTATCGGAAAATTAAAAAGATTTATGGGGATAAAGGGTTCGGTTACCATTTGGGAGATGTCCGGGGAATTCTGGCAATTTATATTCCCAAAGATAGCTCGGAGCAGAGATTGGCTTTTTTGAAAACCCGGGCACTTTTGGTAATAGGGCTTTATGTAGTTTTAATTATCTTTATTGTGTTAATCCATATCGAAATGCTCAATGAATTGAAAAAATTTGAGCAGTTTTTTTCCAACGATGAAAAGGCTTCCAAAATAGAAAAAATCAATTTTTCCATTGAGGAGTTTAAAAATATCCAATCCCATTTGATCAACTATTTGAAAAAAAATGAAAAATATCAGGAAGAGTTGAAACATATGGCAGTTATTTCCCCCCTTACCCAGTTGGAAAATTTAACCGCCTTCTCCAATTGGACCCAAGAGGGAGAAGAGAGGGGAGAGCTCTTTACCGTTATCGCCTTTGATGTGGATAATTTTAAAAATATTAACCAAACTTTTGGCTTCCAAGTTGGAAATAAATTGGTCAAAGAGATAGCCGAAAGATTGAAAAATTTGGTGCGGAAAATCCGGGGAGCAAAAGTCTTCCATCTGGATATAGATAGATTTGCGGTAGTGTTACCGGTCGATTGGAGTAAAAAAGAGGTAGAGGAATTAACCGAAGAGCTTTTGAAAAAGTTGGAGGAGCCCTACCCCATCTCCCTCAATGGGGAGAATCAAGATGAGATTGTGGTCAGTTTCCGGACTGGAATTGCCTATCGGAAACAGACCCCCCTCCCAAAAATCTCCTTTGCACTGGAGGAGGCAAAAGCCCAACAGAAAGAGATTCTCTTCTATGATGATGTCAAAGATAAAAGGGGAGATTACAAAGAGCATTTGAAACTCCTCCAAATCCTCAGGAAAGCTATTACCACCGGAGATGCCGACGGAATTATTCCCTTCTATCAACCGATAGTAGACCGGAACCGGAAAGTAGTCCGGTTTGAAGCTTTGGTGCGATTAATCAATCTGGACACCGGGGAGATTATTACCCCCTACAAATTTTTGAAAGTTGCCAAAAGTTCACGACTTTATGGAGAAATTACCAAAATTATGATTCGAAAAGTCCTCTGCCAATTTACCAACCTCAACTATGGGGTCTCCCTCAACCTGTCGGTGGAAGATGCGGAAAATGAGGAGATTCGCCGATTTATTCTGAAAAAATTGAAAGAGTTCCCAGACCCCTCCCGGGTTGGGTTTGAAATTGTGGAAGATGAATACGCCGGAAATAGTGAGGAAGTGCGAGAGTTTTTCCGGACTTTGAAAAAAATGGGGTGTAAAATTTATATCGACGATTTCGGAAGCGGTTACGCCAACTTTGAATATCTGATTAAACTCAATGCCGACGGGGTCAAAATTGACGGAAGTTTGATTAAAAATATCCTCCACGATAAAGGTTCCGAAGTAACCGTCAAAAGTGTCCTCAACTTTACCAAAGAGATGGGAATGGAGAGCATCGGGGAGTTTGTGGAAAATGAGGAGATTTTCGAAAAATTGAAAGAGTTGGGGGTAGACTACTTCCAAGGTTACTACTTCTCCAAACCGGTGCGATATTTGGGAGAATTTATCTCCAAAGGGGAGATATCCTCAATGGAAAAAGGGGAAGATTGTTAAATTTTTCCACCTTCCCCTCTATTCAAATTTTCGATAGATAGCTTTTTTCTATATTTACTTTTTTTCCTCCCAAAAATCTCTCTATTTGTATACAATACTTTCCAAAATCGTGCTTTATCCATTTTTTCACCAATTTAAAACTATTTTGAAGGAGTTATCCAATGGAAAGAAAAGAGCCGATGACCAAATTTGGATTTGAAAAATTGAGCAAAGAGCTTGAATACCTCAAAAAGGAAGCCCGCCCCCAAGTGGCAGTTGAAATAGAGACTGCCCGGCAGTTGGGAGATTTGAAAGAGAATGCGGAATACCACGCTGCAAGGGAGAAACAAGCCCATATTGAACGGAGAATTGCGGAGTTAAGCGATATTTTGAGCCGGGCGGTGGTGGTAGACCCGACCCAACACTCCCACGACCGGGTCGCCTTTGGAAGCACCGTCTACCTTTTGGATTTGGATACCGATGAAGAGGTAAAATACACCATTGTGGGGGCTCCCGAAGCCGACCCCAATAAGGGACTTATCTCCTTCCACTCCCCTTTGGCAAAGGCGTTGATTGGAAAAAGTAGTGGCGATGAGGTGGAAGTAAAACTTCCGGGAGGAGAAAAGGTATACGAAATTACCAAAATCTGTTATGAAGATATCTGTTTTACTGCCGATGCCAAAGAGCCCCAAAAAGGGTAGTTGGAAGAGGTAAAAGGGGGGAAATAGAGGAAAAGATGGAGAGAGT
>PUXY01000023.1 GCA_009659955.1 Campylobacterota bacterium
CCCAAGAGCAGAAATATTTAATCCACTATCTCCAAAGTAACCCTACAAAAGGGGTAAAAGAGTTTTTCCAATGGCTCAATATCCTCTATGGAAGATATTTTGAAGTCTACCCTATTCTCCGGAAATATACCCGACAAATAGAAAAAAAAGAGGTGCATCGACAGAAAGATAGAGAAATAGAGGGGTGCAAAAGAAAATTGAATTCAAAACTCTCTAAATTTAAGCTAAAAAGCTATAAGTTTAAACTAAAAGTAAATTTAATTCTCCAGTTTAGCTCCTATTTAAAGGAAAAAAAAGGGAAAATCCCCGGAGAGAGTTACTCTTGGGTATCGGGGTTGGAAGTCTGTTGCCGGTTTTGATTTTGGAGGACGACAACGCGGGGGGTGTGCCATTTTTTAACAATAAATTTCAACACAGGAAGTCGTTTTTCCCCAAATCGGTGGTGGCGATAGTCATAAAATTGGGTATCGGCATTGATAGCCATTGGAAAATGGTAGGTTTTGAGGGCATCGATAACTTTCCCCATAAACTCTTTCTGTTGTTCAATTGTGTAGGTATCTCCGTGATTGTAGTTTCCGGGCATAACTGCCCCTACCCACCCTTTCAGATGGTGCTCTTGGAGCCATTGGTAGGCGTATTTGGGTTTGTCGTAAATTTCACTTTCCGGTTTCCGGGGATTGGGTCCCGCTGCAAAGTAGTGCCACTCTACCATCAAATAGGGGTCTTTGGGAATTACCAAATCCTTCAGATAGTAGGGATTTGAGGCGTGGCGGGGTGCAACCATTACAATCCGCCGTTTGTCAACTTTCCGAATTTCTTGGATAGCTTTTTGATAATACTCATTGAGCATCTCTTGATGGCGATTAATCCCTTTCCCCGGTTCAAGCATCAAATCGTAACTGAGCTTATAGGGGAAATTTTTGAATTTGTGGGCAACTTTCTTCCAAACCTCCAAAGCCCGTGCCATATTTTCGGGGGTAGGGTGATCGTGGAAGTCTTTGGCAACAAATGCCAAGACTGGCACCATTCCACTCCGGAGGGTGGCTTTTACACACTTTTTCAGATAGCGGAAATAGCTCTTTTCGTCCATTCCCAATTTCCGGGGGTCTTTAAACCGAATCCGGATAGTATCAAACCCTATTCTTCTGAAAGCGGGGGCGTCCCGATACCCTTTAACTCCAATTACCCACTTGAAATTAGCCCAGTTGACATCAATCCCCAGTCCCAACATTCTTTGATATTGGGCGGGAGTAATCGGGGCTCCTTTGGGGAAAGCTTGTCTAAATTTAGGTTTCCCTACCGAAGTAACCTCTTGAATTCCAAATGCCAAAACCCCAGCCACTGCCAAAACCGAAACTATTTTTTTCATCTTTCACTCCTTTTTGTGGTTTAGGTTAAATTCCCTCTTGGGCAAAGAGGAGGTAGAAACCAATTGTTTTTACACTATCGGTAATTCTTTCCAGTTTTTTAGCCAGATTTAGGAGTTTCAACCCCTCTTCAATATCCTCCATCTCCTTTACTTCCCGCACCAGTTGGGAGTAGAGTTTATCTGCACTCCGTTCATATTCCAAAATTACTGGAAAAACCTCTTCAATATCTCCCGCTAAAATCCCCATTTTGAGACTCCGCAGTGCCTCTACACTATTTTGGTAGAGTTTCTCCAAAGTGGGATTTTCAACCGGATATTTTTTTCTTTTTTTCAAAAAGCTCCGGATACTCTTTTTTATTTTATTGATAAAAGGAACAATTTTCAAGTAGGCAATTATCTCCCGGAGTAACTCTCCCCGGGGTTGATAGAGGGCTAAAAATCGAATCACCCTATTATCAAACTCTTTCAAATCCATTTTTAGCATCTCTTCACTTATTTCCCGATGGGAGAGGGCTTCCTCCAAAGTTTTGATATAGGAAGCGACCTCCTGCTCCAGTTTTTCCAATTCCTTTTTCATTGTAGATAACATTGCTCTCCTCCTACCTCAACGCTTTAGGGATTATAACTTATTTCTTCCGTCCAATTTTACAATCCAAAGCCCGGTGTTTCCACCACGCTTTTCTAAAAATGGCAAACTCTTTCCGGTCAATTTCACTGACTCGGGTATATCGGTGGAGAACTTTGTAATTTTTTTTATGCTCTGTAGCCATCAACTCCACAATGGGACCTGTTCTCTGCTGTTTCAAGTGGTGGAGATTGACCCTTTGCCCATCATACCCAAAGGGGGCATTCCCTTTCAACATCTCTTTAATATTCCGTCGGCTACATTTGAAGACATCTCTTTTGATAACCACAATCCCTTTAAATCTCTCCTTTTTGGCATTCCGGGACTCGATCAATTTTTTTTCGGCAAGGGTGATTCTCCGCCGTTTTTTTGCACTTTTCCGGAGCTTTTTTTTGAGTCGACTGGTTTTATATTTGGCTTTTTTGGTTGCCTTTTTGGCTTTATATTTCGCCTTTTTTACCGCTTTTTTGGTTTTGTATTTGGCTTTTTTCCGGCTCTTTTTGGCTTTGGAGACCGTCTTCTTCTTTCTATTTTTTATTTTTTTCCAAGTGGAAGAGATCTTTGCCGATAGTTTGCTTAATAGACTTTCCTCTTTTGCAGATGCTCCTACCGGTGCCAAGAGAAGTAGAGTTCCCACCAAGAGAGAGGTTAAAAAAGAAGTAAACTTTTTGCCCATTTTCTTTCCTTCCAGTTGGGATTTTGATAAATTTTAACATAAAGGAAAAATTATGATTGGAAAAATAGGAGATTTTTTCCGGCGGGAAGGTTTTCTACTGGGATTAATAGGGCTTTTCTTACTTCTCTATTTCTCCCTCCGCCCCCCCTTTGAGGAGGTGATAAAAGGGGTGGATTGGAGGAGTCTGGGGGGATTGGGGTTGATTCTCCTTTTTACCCAAGGACTTAAAGAGTCTGGTTTTTTCGAAACTTTGGAGAGGGGGATTTTGAAACTCTTTTCCACTCCCCGGGGAATGGGACTGGCTCTGGTAGGAACCACTTTCCTCCTTTCTCCCCTTTTGACCAACGATATTACCCTCATTATTATCGTTCCTTTAACCCTCCAATTGGAAAAAGTTTTTGGAAAAAGTGTGGTTCCTCTAATTTTTCTGGAGGCTTTCAGTGCCAATTTGGGAAGTGGAGTGAGTCCCATTGGAAACCCCCAAAATCTCTATCTCTATCTTCAAAGTGGACTCCATTTTTGGGAGTTTTTAAAAATTATGGTGCCTGCAATGGGAGTCCCAATGGTTGGGATTCTCCTTCTCACTGCCCTTCTTTTGGAAGGAAAAGGAGAAAATAGAGAAAGAAAAGGGGAAAAGGAGAAGGCTCCATCTCTTACCTATTCCAGTTTCAAACAATTTTTTTTCTTCTCCCAAGGAGTCCGATGGAGGTTGGCTTTGGGCTCCCTTTTGGGAATTGTGGGGGTTATAGTGGGAATGGAGGCAAAAATGGAGTGGATAATTTGGGTGGGAGTCCCCTTTTATCTCTGGAAATTTCCCCAATTGGCATTTAAAATAGATTGGGGAATTTTGGGAATTTTCCTTTTTATTTTTTTGGATTGTGCCCTAATTTTGAAATTTCCTCTCCTCCCCCACCTTTTCGCCTTTTTCCCTTCCACTTCCACAGGACTCTATTTCCAAACCCTTCTTCTCTCCCAATTTATCTCCAATTTTCCCGCCACCATTCTCCTCTCCCACTTCTCCACCTCTCCAATTCCCCTTTTGTATGGGGCAGATTTGGGGGGAAATGGGAGTTTAATCAGTTCATTGGCAAATATTATTGCTCTCCGGTATTTGAATCGCCGGGGGGTATTTTTAAAATTCCATCTCTATTCCCTTCCCCTTTTGGGGAGTTCTGCCCTTTGGGGGTGGTGGCTTCTCCAAATTTGGGTTTAAAAAGGGCTAAAATCCCCCCTATTGCCCCGGTTCCCAAAGTTAAGATAAAAAAGAGGAGACCCGCCAAAACTGGACGGACTCCATCTCCCAATTCCAACAATTGGGAGCCGTAGAGGAGGGTCAACTCCCGGACTCCAACTCCCCCTATCGAAATGGGAAGAACAGATAAAATTGAGGAGAGGAGGAAAAGGGCAAGATAGGGGAGATACTCTCCTCCAATTCCCACTCCCCGGAGAAGAGCCCAAAAGGAGAGGAGTTGAAGGAGTTGAACTCCCACCCCCAAAAGGAAACTTTTACCCCATACCGGTTCCAGTTTGGCAATTTTGTGGAAGAGATAGACCCCAACAATTCCCCCAACTCCCAACAAAACTCCTATACCCACCGCTACAATCCACCCCACTGGAGAAGCTCCCCCCACTTTTTGAAAAAAGGGGGTATAGGGAAGGAGAAAGGGGAGTATAATCCCTTCCAATAGGAGAAGTCCCCCCAACCCTGCCACCCTATCCCCCAAAAGAAAAAGGGCAATTGACTTATATCCCACCCCCCCCTTTTTTTGGAAAAGGTAAGCTTTGTATCCATCGCCCCCTACTCCTCCGGGAAAAGCCAGATTGTAAAAAATTCCAATATAGTAAAGGAGAGTTTGATGGGGAAGGGAGATGGGGATTTTATGAAAGTTGAGGTAAAATTGGAGTCTAACTGCCGAAAGAAGTTGGGAGAGGTTTAAAAGGAGAAAACCGAGCACTACCCACCCCCATTCCACTTCCACTTTCTCCAGTTCACTCCAATCTATCTTTTTCCATATCAGATAAAAAGCCCCACCGATAAATAAAAGTTTTATAGCAATTTTGAGGAGTTTTTTAATTTTTTCTCCTTTTTTGGAGAGAGTTTTAAATCAATCTCCGGAGTTGTTTTTCCCCTTCCCCAACCGGAAAGAAATTCCATCTCCCAAAGTAAAAAGAGAGAAGAAGGAGGAAAAAATGAAGGGGAATGGAGAATCCCCCAACGTCAAACCTACTTTTTCCCCCGGACATACCCTTCAATAATAAACCGGAGGGCGTTGAGTTTAATAAACCCTTCGGCATCTTTTTGGTTATAGACTTTATCCTCCTCAAAGGTTGCAAATTCGGGGCTAAAGAGGGATTTGGGAGAGCGTCTCCCTACCACAAACACATTCCCTTTGTAGAGTTTCAATCGAACCACCCCTTCCACATTTTTTTGGGTATTGTCAATCAGTTTTTGGAGGGCTTCCCGTTCGGGGCTAAACCAGAATCCATTGTAAATCAACTCCGCATATTTGGGCATAATCTCATCTTTGAGATGGGCTTCCCCCCGGTCTAAAGTAATAGACTCTATCGCCCGATGGGCTTTGAGGAGAATTGTTCCCCCCGGAGTTTCATAACACCCCCGGGACTTCATTCCCACAAATCGATTCTCCACAATATCGATTCTCCCAATTCCGTGCCGTTTCCCATATTCGTTGAGGGTTTCCAAAAGTTGAGCCGGACTCATTCGGGAGCCGTTGATGGCTATCGGGTCTCCATTTTTAAACTCAATCTCCAAATATTCCGGTTTGTCGGGGGCTTTTTCCGGAGAGGTCGTCCATCTCCACATCTCCTCCTCCGGCTCCGCCCACGGGTCTTCCAAAATTCCCCCTTCATAGGAGATATGGAGGAGGTTTGCGTCCATAGAGTAGGGGGATTTTTTTCCGTGGCGATTGATGGGAATTCCGTGTTTTTCGGCAAATTGGAGGAGTTTTTCCCGGGAATTCAAATCCCACTCCCGCCACGGGGCAATAACTTTAATATCGGGTTTAAGGGCGTAATACCCCAATTCAAACCGGACTTGGTCATTTCCTTTCCCAGTAGCTCCGTGGGCAACCGCCTCCGCCCCCACTTTTTCCGCAATTTCAATCTGCCGTTTGGCAATTAGAGGTCGGGCGATGGAGGTTCCCAAAAGATACTCCCCTTCATAAATTGCGTTTGCCCGGAACATCGGAAAAACATAATCCCGGACAAACTCCTCCCGGAGGTCTTCAATAAAAATATTTTCCGGTTTTATCCCCAATTGGAGGGCTTTTTCCCGGGCTTCCTCCACCTCCTCCCCTTGTCCAATATCGGCGGTAAAGGTAACCACTTCGGCGTTATATTTCTCCTGTAACCACTTTAAAATTACACTGGTATCCAAACCTCCACTATAAGCCAAAACTACCTTCATTTAACTCCCTTTTTTGGAACCGATTATAATATAAACCCTCATTTTTCCACTGGAGAGAGGAGACCAAAAAGAGGAGTTGGCGGTGAGAATTGACAAATTTCTCAATAGCACCAATATTGTAAAACGGCGGGCAATTGCCGAAGAGATGTGTAAAGAGGGGGTTGTCTATCTCAATGGACGCCCCGCCAAAGGGGGAAAAAGGGTAAAGGTGGGGGATATTATCGAAATCCACTATTTGAGTGGAGTAAAAAAGTATCGGGTTTTGAAAATTCCGGAGACCAAAACTATCCCCAAATCCAAAAAAGGGGAGTATGTGGAGGAGTTGGGGTAATTCTCCCCTTCTCTCCAATCCTCTCTTTTTCCCGGGGTTTTCTCTTTAATCTCAAAGTTGAAGCAATGGAGAAGGGGAGTTTTTTCAGAAATTGCCCCCTATTCCGCCGGAGAGTTATTCCGCCATTTGAAACTCCCCAACTCTCAACCGACGGCAAATCTGGAGGGTATGGGGTGAAGTGATGGTAAAGAGCGTAGCTTTAAAAATTGAAGTAAAAAGAAAAGTGGGAAAAGTTCGAAAGTTAAAACCCTTCCCTTAAAAATATAGAGAAGAATCGACTTCAATCCCTTTCCATTTCCCCCTTTTTACCCCCAAAAAAGGGGTTGGAAATTAGTAGGAAATATAGTTTTGAATGTAGTCAACCAGTGTGGAGACTCCAAACCCGGTTCCGCCGTAGGGGTGGGGTCCCCAACCCTTTTCAGTGTAGGCAGGTCCGGCGATATCCAGATGGAGCCACCGGTTCCGGTTCCGTTCATTGATAAAGTGTTCCAAAAAGAGGGCAGCGGTC
>PUXY01000024.1 GCA_009659955.1 Campylobacterota bacterium
TGCTAAAATAGCCATTTTTGCCAATTTTTTAATCATTTGTTTCCTCCTTTTCTATCAATTTATACCCGATTCTCGTGCGATTGACAATTTTAAACCCCAACTTCCGGAGTTTGGAGATAATTACTTTAATTGACGCCGGGCTATCGGTATCGGTCTCCTCCATTATTTTCTCTTTACTTAAAAAGGTATCCCGATGTTTAATTAAAGTTTCCAGAATAGCATATTCTCCCCGGGTCAATTTTATCTCTTCCCCATTTTTGAAAAGTTTCCGCTGTTGGAGATTGTAAACCATATCCCCATATCGGAAAATTTTACCCCTTATTTTCCAAATTTTCCGTTCCAAATAGTGGAATCTGAGCCAAAATTTATCCAATTCGTTGAATTGGTAACAGAAATCTCCCACTTCCAAAGCTTTTCTATAATAAAAAATATCGCAAGTATGAGTCAAAAAGACCACATAAAAATCCCCCTTTTTCTCCTTCAACTCCCGGATAACTCCAAACATTTCAAAATCGGCAATTACCAAATCCCACTGCCTTCCGATGAAAGCCATTACCGCTTCTTCCCGATTTTTAGTCCAATAAAAATTTGGAAAAAGGGCAGAAAATTGGGGGTCCTTGGCAACAATTATCACTTTCATTTGCTCAAATACTCCCGGGCAATGATGTTATTGGGGTCCAAAATCAAAACTCCTTTAAACACCTTTTTAGCCTTCTCCCTTTTTCCTATTTTAAATAAAGCAATCCCCAAATGGGTTAAAAAGGGGACGCTGGTAGGATAAAGGGCTAACATTTTGTAACATAAATCTATTTCATTTTTATAGAGCCCTTTTCTTTCCAATCCTGTTACATAGTAGAGGTTGCCATAGTAGTTATAGTAATCCCGCTTCAAAATTACCAATCCTTGAGCCAGAGCCTCATCTATATTTCCCAGTGCCAGATAGACCCGCATCAAGCCCAATCGGGGCTCCAGAGAGGAGGGCATTGCCAAAAGGGCTTTCCGATAGAACTGGATACTATTTCCATATTTTCGATTAAGGTAGGTGAGCCACCCCAGTCGGAGATTGAGGGTGTAACTTCGGGGAAATTTATGGTAAATAGGTAAAAGAGCTCTAATTGCGTCCCGATAATCCCCCATTTTTTCATAATTGTAGGAGCGGTAGTAGGCTTCCATCACTTCCCTATCCAGTTGGCTCTCCTGTTGGGTTGAAGTAGATGACCCCTTTTTGGTGGAATGCTCCTTTCCGTAAACTCCCCAAGGGAGTAAAATAGCCACTCCCCCCACCAATAAAAGTTTTTTAAACCGGTTACCCATCGTTAAAAATCCTTTCCAATTGGAACTCTTCCCCTTCAATTAAATCAAACCCTTTGTGGCTCATTGAAAATTTTACCCTTCCTCCTTCACTTTCAAGCCCCCAATGGGTAAGTTTGTATCTTTTCTCCTCTTTAAATAGGGAGGGATTAAAGGAGAGGAGAAACTCCATTACCCCAATTTGCCACCCCCGGTATCGGATTGAAATGGGGAGAATATCCCGGAAAGTAACCTCCCGATGGATTAAAGGAACCCGGGGGGCAAGTTTAAAAAGCTCTTTTAAATACCCCTCCCCTCCCCGATAATCGTAAAAGTAGAAGAGTCTTCCAATTTGATGGAAATAGAGCCGGTTTCTCTCCCCATCTTCAAAATAGAACTCGCCCCGGGGATTCATTTTTACTTTAAATTCCACAATTTCCCCCTCATTTTTCCCTTTTACTACCCGATACCGATAGACATCGTCCAAAATAAAAGTAAACCGGAGTTGGGCAAATCTATCCAGAACTGGAGCCTCAATCTCCTCTCCCTCCTCCGGTAAGGAGTAGTAAATCAACTCCTCCCCTTTAATATACTCTTTGAAAGTAAATGGAAGAGTGCCACTCCCCAAATATCCACTCTCTTGGACCTGAATATGGATATGGGGTTCCGGAGAGTAACCACTATTTCCACATTTGGCAATAATCTGCCCCTCTTCCACATAATCCCCCACCTTTACCAAAATGGAGTTTTGCATCAAGTGGGAAATTTCTACCCAAAATCCCAAAGGGGAGTAAATAATTACAAAATTTCCCCAATTGTTGACCCGATCTACCTCTCCTATAAAATTGTCCGGTAACTCCCCCCGGACTGCAACTACCTGTCCACTAATTGGAGCCACCACCGGCTCCCCAAAGGCGTAATAATCCCCCAATTGGGTGCCGTCATTCCGGTAAGTTTTTCCATTTTTCTTAATTACAAAATCGTAGGCATACCGCCATTTTCCTTGGTGGGTCCATTTGCCATTGAATCCTTGATAAACACTCCATTTCCCCAAAAAGGGGAGTCCAATTTTTATCTCCCGTCCCCCAAATCTATAGAGGTTACTTAAAAAGTAGTTGAGGCTCTCCTCAGGGGTCTCTTTGGGAGTCCAGTTGTAGAGGTGATACCCGATGGCACTGAAAAGGAGGGCAATTAAAATTACCACCATATTGAAGGGGATTGTGTAAACTGGGAGCCCAAAGAGGGTCAAAAATCTCCCCACTCCGTCGCTCAAAATTACCGCTATCATTACCGCCACAATCGCCCAGAGGTAATTTTTCCAGTGGGGCACCAAAAAGATACCTCCCACCGCCATTGCCACCAAAATAAAATTGAAATTGAAAGCGGAAGTCAAAGCCAATCCAAAAGGGACAAAAAGGGAGTGGAACAGGACTCCTACCCAGAACCCTCCCAACGCCAACATAAAGAGAATACGGGAGTAGAGGAGAATAATCAATCCAATTACCAATCCGGCGGTGGGGGAGGGGAGAAAAATAATTGTCCCCAGACTCTTGAAAAAGGGGGCAAAATAGGTCGCCCATATGGGGTAAAAGGGGGATTGGGGAGAGATGGGAATTTCCCAGATAGAGCCCTGTTTCAGATTTTCCGCCAGTCCCAAATAGCGGTAACTTGCCAACCCAAAAATCATACTTACCACAGAAAAGGGAACTGAAAGAATAGGGAGTCCGTAGGTGAAAAATATTTTTCTAATTCCAAAAGTGGTCAAAAAAGTTAAAATCGCCAAAAGAATAGTAATTCCAATTGTCAAAGGGGTGGTCTGATAGGTGAAACCTACCCCCATTCCCACCAAAAGGGAGTTGTAAAGGTAAAATCCTTCCCCCAACCACTCCTCCCTCATTCCAATAAATTTGGCAAAAATAAAGGTGGAGATTAGGGCAACCAATCCCCCAATACCTACACTTGGGTAGAGGAAAGAGAGGACAAAAAGGAGAATCCCCGCCCGGAAATCCCGGAGAAAGAAAAGGTGGATATAGGGACGGAAAAGGTATTTCCAACTCCCCTCTTTTCCCCGGAAAAGAGATAAAAAGTTCATATCTCTCCAACTATTTGAGATAGTCGGGGACTACCTCTTTTTCCACCACATAATTGAGGTCATCTGCCTCCCGGCTAAGATGGGGAGTTCCATTGGTATCGATCAACACTACCCGGGGTCGATACTGGATAAACTGCATAGATTGGGGATAATTGTAAGCTCCCACAGGCCAAATGGTCATAATTGTGCCCCTTTCCAATGGAGGTAACATTACATTTTCTGCAATTACATCGATATTCATACAGAGGGGTCCATTTACTTGACTGGGTTCATTGAGCCCCTCATATCTTTTATCCAAAAAGAGTTCAAAGTTATACCAGAAAGCGGTGTAGAGAAGATTAACCCCCGCATCTACCACATACCCTTTTTTCCCATCGGGGAGCCGTTTTGTGGCAAAAACGGAGGTGAGGAGATACCCCGCTTCGTCTACCAAAGCCCGTCCGGTCTCCAGATAAAGTTTGGGCAATTTTCCTTGATAGTTGTCATAAATTGCTCCAGTTACCGCTTCTGCATACTCATCGGGGGAAGGAACAATCACCTCCGGAGGTTGATAGACCCCCTTCAATCGGTTCCGACTGGCAAATCCCCCTCCAATATCGATATATTCTACTTCTACTCCAAATTGATTTTCACTCCAATTTTTTAACCTCATCAATTTTTCCACTTCCACCCGATAGGCGGAGGAGGAGAGCATAAAGGTTCCAATATGGGCGTGGAGTCCCACCAATTTTAAAATTCCCCCTTTGTAGAGCCGTTTTACCGCCTCATACGCCTCCCCATTTTCAATATTGAACCCGAACCGACTCCATTGGGGATATACTCCAGTATTCATATTGCACCGGATTGCAACCCCCACCTCTTTGAGTCCCAATTCCCGGGCAACATCTTCAATATCGTTAATTTCATAGAAATGGTCGATATGGATCATCGCCCCCTCTTGGAGAGCTTGCCGGAGAATATGTTTGGGTTTGTAGGGACCATTGAAAATTATATCCCTCCCTTCAACCCCCAATCTCCGGGCTTTTTGATATTCAAACTCACTGACTACCTCCGCTTTGCTACCCAATTTGTGGAAAATTTTACAAATGGCGTCCAAATAGTTGGTTTTGTAACTCCACCAAAATTGAACATTGGGGTAGCGGGAACTGAAGGCGGTTTTATACTCCCGATACTTCTCCTCCAACTCCCGTTGGCTAAATACAAAGAGGGGAGACCCAAACTTTTCTACCAGTTCTTTTACCGGCACCCCATCAATCTCCCCTTTTATCCTCTGCTCTTTCAAGGGAGACCCATATTTACTTGCCAATCTAAAATCCACTTTATTTATTGTCGGTTTTTGATACTCCATTTTTACACTCCTTTGGTAAACTTTAGCTTAATTGGTTTAACTTAATTGGTCAATTCTGGGGCAAATTTTTAAATTTTTCCCCTTCCTTGCTTCCAAAAAAATCTCTCCCTTCTTTAGGGAGTGGTAAATTTAAATCTCCCCCTCCACCCTCCTTTTCCAATTTTCGATAGAAACCCCTTTCCCCTTTGGGCACAAACCCAAAAAACTCCCTTCAAAGCTCTTTTTTGGTCAAAATTTGCCGGAAAAGTTTAAAATCGGTTACAACCTCATCAACATACCGGACATACATCTTTTGGGAAGGGTAGTCCAGTTGGGGCTCCACCTCTTTTCCCTCCATTAAATCTACCACCATTTGAGGAAGATTTACCCCTACTGCAGTGGCAAAGTGCACCCACGCCGGAAACCGGGGATTAATTTCAATTAAATAAATTTCCCGCCCATTGGAGATACACTCCAATTCAAAGGCTCCATTCCATTGGGTCTTTTCCACAAACTCCCGGGCAAGTTTGAGAAGAGTGGGGTTTTCTATGGTGATTCCATTCCAAATTTTCCCAATGTCGGTGGTGGTTAATTTTTTAATTCCGATACCCCCCACCAATTTCCCCCGATTTCCCAACCCCAAATAGTTTATCTCCTCCCCACTGACCACCTCTTGGAGGAGAATTGGAAAACCCCACTCATTGGAAATTTTGTAGAAATATTCAATCGCTTCCTCCAGATTGGAGGCTTTATAAGCCCGATAGTAGTTTCCTTTGACCATTACCGGAAATTTCAACTCATCTCCGTCCCGGAGAAGTTTAATCAACTCCTCTACCGAAAAGAGTTGATAAGTTTTGGGGGATTTTATCCCCAACTCCTCCGCCAATTGGGCAAGTTTCGCCTTCTCCCGCCGTTCAAATTGGGAGAGGGAGGGGAGAAAAGTTTTAATTCCCAAATCCTTTTCCAACTCCTTTTGATACTTAATATAGAGATAGAGCTCCGCATCGAGGGTAGGAATTACCGCCTCCAGTCCGGTTTGCTCTTTAATATACCTCAACCGCTGTTTAAACTCCTCCGCTCCCACAGAAGGATAAGGCATTAAGTAGACTTTGGAGAAGAGCCCTTGATAAATCCCCGGCTCATTGGGGTCATAACTCAACCCGATTAAAGTATGTTTTTCCAATAACCCTTTGGCTACCCCCACCCCGGGGGCAGGATTATCGGTATTGTTGAGTCCACTGATTCCAATTATCATTGAATTACCCCGTAAATTTTCAACTTTTCCATAAAGTCGGTTACATCAATAAAAACCTCCCGCCAATCTTTGTTATATTTTTTTGCCAACTCCTCCACAATTTCATCTTTACTTTTCCCCTGCTTCAACATCAAAATTATCTCTTTGGCAGTCTCATTCAATTGAAAACTGGTCCCCAAACTGGGGATATACCCGATATTATTTTCATCAATTACCATTTCCACCATTGTTAAACCTCCCATTGCAAATTTTTTTGGATTTTACCAGAGTTCTTCCCGGGTCTCAAGGGATTATGTAAGGGAATGGTTAACTACAATTAACAATTTTTTAACAAATTAGGGCAATTTCAAGTTTTAAAAATAAAAAAAGGAAGGCAAAATGGAAAAAAGGTTATTTAATGAGGGAAAGAAGGTTAATTCCCCAAACTATACCCCCTTGAAGAAGACTCAAAAATACTCCTGCACTGGCGGTATCTTTAGCCTTTTTGGCAAGGGGGTGCCACTCTTGGGTTACCAAATCAACCACATACTCCACCGCAGTATTTAGGGCTTCGGCTATTAAAATTAGAAAAAGACTCATAGCCATTAACCCCTTTTGAACCGGAGAAAAAGGGAGGAAGAAGAGGAGAATTAAAAGGGGAACTATAAAAAAAAGTTCCAGTTGGAAAGCCCTCTCTTTCCACAAAGTGGCAATTCCGGCAAAGGCATAGGAGGCGTTTTTAAAAAGATTATACTTTTTCTTTTTCCTCTTTTCACCTTTCAATATTTTACCTTTTTCAGTAATTTTAAACATTTTTCCGGATTTTTCAAAGGAGTAGAGCAGTTGGTTTCAAATTTATAGTGGATAAAGCCGGCACTTCCATCAATTTGAACCCCATTGACAAAAAAGGTGCCATCTTCATTGGGGTTGATAATTTTATACCCCAAATCTT
>PUXY01000025.1 GCA_009659955.1 Campylobacterota bacterium
CACTCCCACTTTTGATTTAGGTACGGTTACTGGATATAGAGTTGAGTTACCTTGGATAATAAATTTGTCTTATAATTTCAATTTATTTATGCTTTATAGATATCAATACTGGGAAATAAGCGGATCAGGACCAACCCCTGCAGTTATTAATAAAAAAACTTATACACTTTATGAACCTCCTAGTAAAACTTCTAATCATTACATTGGCATTGGAATTCAAGGAAGGTTTTAAAAACCTTCCATTTTTCCTTAATTACTACATTACTAATGAGAAGTATCAATCAAAGTAAAATTATCCCGGCGGTTTTTTGCCCAACATTCGGGGGTATGGGCTGTGCAAACCGGATTCAATTCTCCGTAACTGATAGTTACCAATTTGGAGGCGGGCACCCCTTGCCGGATTAAAACATCTCTTACTGCCATTGCCCGTTTCAATCCCAGTGCATAATTATACTCTTCGGTTCCCCATTCATCGGTGTTTCCTTCAATCCGCACTAAAAATTTGAGATTGGGGTTCAGTTGAATAATTTTTGCCATTTTTTCAATTTTGGGTAATTGGTCTGGTCTGATCATATAGCTATCAAAGTCGAAATAAACTACAATATTGTGGAGTTTATCGGCAATTATTTTCTTTTGTTGGGCAACAGGTAGTTTTAGAAACGCCTCCCGCTCTTTCATTTCTTGGGTCATAACTTGGGGCAATTCTCCATTATTTACGGGAATATTTCCAACTCCTTGGGGGAGTCCCTTGGGCTCTGGTTGGGGCAAAGGTGTGCCGGTAGCGGAGGTCAATCCGGTATCGGTGTAATAGGCGTCGACACTACTTTTTTTGGAGCAACCGGTCATAGCCAAAATAGCCCCCAATCCCAGAATTATCCCCCATTTTTTCAATTTCATCTCACCCTCCTCTGGTAGAAATTAGAGCCGTTGCAACTCCTGTTTAGCTTTTTGGGCATAAGTGTCATTGAAACTCCTAATCAATTTTTGGAAAGTGAGTTTCGCCTTACTGGTATATCCCAATTTTTTAAAGGCTATTCCCAAATGGTAAAGCATTCGGGAGGTAAAGCTCAATGGTTTGGGATATCTGGTAATACTCTCTTTGTAAAAGGCGATAGCCTCCTTATATTTTCCTTTTTTAAAATTAATTTCACCTAAATAATAGGAGGTAGTTGCGGGCATATAGTTGTTGTTGTATGCCACAAGAAACAATTTTTCCGCCCCATCAAGTTTACCCCGATTGTAAAGTTGTTTTGCCCTAATAAATGCCCGGCGGGGGGAGATGTTGAGATTTATACTCTTACTACTTACTACCCCCGCCGGTGTGACCTTTCCCCCCAGTTGGGAAAGTTGCCGGAGGATTTGTTGCATACTCTTTTTGAGGACGGCAAAGTTTTGTTGCTGAACTTGAGCCAATTTTTTAACCTCCTTTTGGAGGGCGGTAACCTGTTCTTCCAATTTATCTACCCGTTGTTGGAGGGTTTGGATATTTTGGGTGTTATTTTGGACTTGGAGTTTGGCGGAAGTAATTTCTACCATTGCTTGGTTCAGCCCCTGCATTTGATTGGAAAGGGTTTGAAGTTGATTGGCTTGCTCTTCCAATCGGGTATCTATTAAAATTTTTCGGCTTTTGAACATTTGCTCCAATTTTTCCAGTTTACTTGCCAATTTTGCTATCTGTTGTTTGTTTTTAACAATTGCCCGCTCTTGGGGAGTTAGCATATTTAGATTTCTGGGATTATCCAGATTTACAGAGAAAGGGTCTACTGCCAATAGAAGAATCGGAAAAAATGGAACTACCAAATATCTTCGCATTGTCAAATCCTTTTTATTTTTCGGAAGATAGTTTGAAAAATTATATCAGATTGGGGTAATTGGAAAAGTTAAAAAGGGAAAAGGGGAGTTAGTCCCCTTTCGATAAATTACCTCTTTAAGTTATTTTCCCAAAATTCGGCACGCGATTTGATTTTTCAGTTTACACCCCTCTTGGAGGAGTTTATGGGCTTTCTCTTTTTGTCCAGTTTGGGAGGCTATTTCTGCCCCTTTCAAACAGGAGACTGCATCTCCCATTTGGCACCCTTTTTCATAAAAGTTGAGAGCCTCTTGGGTGTTGAGAATTTTTTTATAGAAGAGGGCGGTTAATCTACACCCGGTTACATCACCTTTGAGACACCCTTTTTCGTAAAAGCTACTGCTCTCTTCCAATAATCCGGCAATTATACACGCTTGGGCGTTCCCTTTTTCACAATTTTGTTGATAGTATTTACTCAATTCATCTTTAGCTTGGGGGGAAAGGGACGCCAGAGGAGAGAGGGCTTCGGTGGCAATACTTTCAGTTGGCTCGATGGAGTTGGGGTTTAAAATTCCCTTCCGGAGGCTCAAATAGCTTTGGATAACTATTTTATTATCTTTTACCAGATGGGAGGGAAGGGGACTCAACTTGAGAGATGGGAGTTGGGTAGATGTGTTGGGGGAAGGTTGATTGGGGGTTTGGCAACCGGTCAAAGTGAGGGCGATGGTGGCTATTGCACCCCCCACCACAAAGTTTTTCTTTCCATTTTTTACTTTTTTCCAGAGATTTGCAAATCGGAGAATACCCATTGTTGTTCCTTCTGTTGGATTTAAATTTTTCCAGTGGTTCAATTTTCAAATATTACAGGGTGGAGTTTAATTTTGGCTCCAATGGAAGGAGCCCTACAGGATAAATTTAGATAAATATTGGAAATTTCCGGAGGAGGAAGGTTTTTAGTCGCTCTTTACTTTCAATTACATTGCTATTTTTGATAAAGGATTTGAAAACATAATTGAGGAATTTTTTTTCGCTTTTATTGAAGATATCGACCCTATATTTCCATTTTTTAATATCGTTGGAGATTCGGATAGGCTCCCGATTGGCGTGTCCGTGGTTCAAGAGTGCGTCCAAAAACTCCATATTCCGGAGGATAACGGTCAACATTACAAAAAAACCTTTCCGCTCATCAAGTTTGAAGGTAACGGTGTTACTAAATTTATCGGTTACCTGTTTAATGGAGGCACCTACCACTCCTCCGGCAAGGGTAGCAGAAAGGAAAGTTGCCAAAGTTACTCCCCCATCAATTACCGAGATAGCCAACCCTGCCAATGCCCCCAATACAACGAGGGTGGTTCGGGAGAATCCTATCTCTTTGGAAAATTGTTTATCTTCAATTTTAAAGTAAGTGTCGATAACTTCAGTCTCATAATATCCCCAGAGCTCTTTTAATTCTTTTTTTAATTCTTGCTCTTTCCGGTTCAACTCTTGGAAATAGAGCTCTTTCAATTGGGCGACCGATTTTTTATCGTCCACTTTTCCCTTATATTCGTAAGTTACAATTTCGTAAACTTTTTGGGCGATAAGGTCAAAACTTCTATTGAGTCGGCTATTGAAGTCCTCTTTGTGCCATTTTTTGAGCTCTTGAATATCGGGGTAATATTTTTCCACCATCTGGAAGAAATTTTTAATCTGTTGGAACCCGCTTTTGAGGGGGTTGAACTCAATTACATACTGGAGTCCCAATTTACTCAAAAATTTTTCCCACTCTTTATTTTTATTGGGCTCTTTGTGGGGATTTAAAACCACAATGGTATTTTTGTTTACCAGTTTCAGGATTTCAATTTCATACCCGTGGGTATTTAAATCCGGTTGGGAGGAGCTATCCACCACAAAACAGAGAATATCACTCTCTTTAATCGCTTCCAGAATAGAGACATCTTTCCGATACCCCAACTCTTTCAAATATTTGATTGTATCTTTTAAGGAGTGCTCTTTCAAATATTGATGGATTCTTTTGGGGTGTTCAAACCCGGGGGTATCGTAGAAGGTGGCGATTGTGTTGTTTTTGCGGTCTTTATATTCATACTCATTGACTTGGGTGGTAGTCCCCGCCTCCCGGGAAATTTTGATCCGGTCGTCCATTGTAAGCACCGAAATAATGGAACTTTTCCCGTTATTTGGTTTCCCGATAAAGGCTATTTTGGGAGCTTTATATTCTCTCATAGGTTCATTCCCTTTTCAAAAAGTTCTACTTTATCGAATTTGTCGCAGAATTTTTGCCAAATTTCATAATTTACATAACTGAATCGATTGGCAATTCGATTTTCTTGGCAGAGGAGGATAAATATCCGGGTAATTTTGGGATTTTCCAAAAGTTGCTCCAAATATTCCCGGAACTCTTCATTGGGAATAATATCTTTGTTGGCATTGACCACCAATACCACATAGGATTGAAGAGCTTTGAGAATCCCTTCCAACTCCTCTTCCGGTTGTCCAAAGTAGTTGAAAGCCCATTTGAAGATTGGGACTTCAATCTCCTTCTCAATACATTGGGAGAGCTCCACCCCATCTGTTTGGGCACTTTGATAAAAAAGAAAGTGAACCTCACTGGGGGGAGGAGGAGGTGCGGGTGGCTCTTTTCTCTTTTTCTTTTCTTGCTCTTTTTCTTCCTCTTTTTCCACTGGAATTGCCGGGGGAACCTCATCAACCGGCACCCCTTCACTTTTTATCTCCTCTTCTCCAGTTTTAATAGCCTCCCCTTCAATTTCCCGGAACTCTTGATTGGTGCTTTTACTCACTACCCGGGTTTGGGCACAAATATTTTGGAGTTCTTTAAAGTTGTAGTGGTGATAGACAAAGTATTTGAGAAGTCCCCGGAGTCTGATTCGGAAAAGGAGATAGAGAAAAAGACGGGGAATTACTACAAAAATTAACCCCAGTGCCAATACAAAAATTGCAATTTCATTCCCTTGAAGATGGGAGGCATCAGGGGCTTTGGGATAGAGAAAATGGTAAAAGCTACTGAAAAAATCCAATAATTTCTGCTCTGCTTGGGGAGTAATATTGAAAGTGCTTTCATAATAGAAAGTAACTTTTTTAAAAAGAAAAGTGAAAAAAGAACCTACCAAAAATCCCATCATATAGAAGATAGCAGAAAGTTGAAGGGTTAAAAGAATATAAAAGTTTATTACATCTCCGTGGCTTCCTGCAAAATGTCTCAAAAAGTCTGCCAATTTATTGTGATAAACTGGAGGTTTAGAGCGTAATACTTTAAAGATTTCAAACCCACTCCAAAGGGTAAAGATAAAGGGAAGAATAATTGAAAATAGTAGGAAGAGATTTATATGGACTTTTCCCTTGGAGAGGATCCAGAATGCCACTCCCACTCCTATTCCAAACGCGGTCAGATTGAGGAGATAACCAACTTTTTGGAGACTCAAATCACTCTTTTTAAACTGGAGAAATTTCTCCAATAACTCCTCTTTGGTAAACGAGTGGCAGTCTGGATTCTCTTTTTTAAATTTTTTCAAGTCCTCTTTGTTGGCACTGTCCAACACATCTAATAATTTTCCATAATCCATTAAAACCTCCTATTTTAGTGGCAAAGTTAAAATAAAAATGAAAAGCCCTCCTTTTTGGGGAGGGGAATTTTACTAAAATAGTTTTTCTCACTTGTTTGCCAAAATAGGAGCACTCTTTAATATTTTTTCTGGACCAGTGCCAACCAATAGCCACTCTAATTTTAAAGTAATTTGATTAAATTTTTAACACTTTTCTTCCAAAATTTTTTAAGATTTGAAACAACTCCTCCGAAAATCCAATTATTCCATATCAAAGTTAATGTAAACTTACACAAAATTTGAATGGAAGTTCAATTCCAATGGAAGCTATTTTGATAAAGAGAGAAAATATCCAAAGAGAAGGAGTCCCTTTGGATATTAAACATTAAAGCGGAAATGGATTATATCCCCATCTTGGACAATGTAATCTTTTCCCTCCAGTCGCATCGCTCCCGCTTCCCGGGCACCCTGCTCTCCCCCATATTTGATATAGTCATCATAACTGATAACCTCCGCCCGGATAAACCCCTTTTCAAAATCGGAATGGATAACCCCTGCCGCTTGGGGAGCTTTGGTGCCTTTTTTGATAGTCCAACTCCGCACCTCCTTTTTCCCCGCAGTAAAGAAACTGATAAGTCCCAACTTATCGTAAGCTTTTCTTATCAATTGGTCTAAACCATTCTCCTTTACTCCCAAACTCTCCAAAAACTCCCGGGCTTCCTCCTCTTCCATCTCTATCAACTCCTCTTCCAGTTTGGCACAGAGTTTAATTACCTCCCGGTTCCGCTCTTTGGCATACTCTTTCAATGCTTTAACATACTCATTATCTTCCAAAAGCCCATCTTCATCTACATTTGCCCCGTAAAAAATCTCTTTGTTGGTGAGGAAATTGAGCTCTTTTTCCAACTTTTTAAACTCTTCACTCTCTTTTTCTGGAAAAGTGTTGACCGGGTTCCCTTCCCCCAACCATTGGTAGAGCCTTTCGGCTACCTCCAACTCCTTTTTAACTTTTTTATTCCCTTTCAACTGCTTTTGGAGTTTGGCAATTCTCCGCTCCAAAGTTTCAATATCGGCGTAAAGGAGCTCCTGCTCCACTATCTCCACATCGCGGATTGGGTCGACACTATTCTCCACGTGAATCACATTGGGGTTTTCAAAGCACCGCACCATATGGAGAATAATATCGGTCTCCCGGATATTTGCCAAAAATTGGTTTCCTAACCCTTCCCCTTTACTGGCTCCTTTTACCAATCCGGCAATATCCACAAACTCAATTGTGGAGTGGAGAACCCTTTGGGGATTTACAATTTCACTCAATTTTTCCAACCGGGGGTCTGGCACCGGCACCACCGCTTTATTGGGTTCAATTGTGCAGAATGGGTAGTTTTGTGCCTCCGCATTTTGGGTTTTGGTTAAGGCATTGAAAATAGTCGATTTTCCCACATT
>PUXY01000026.1 GCA_009659955.1 Campylobacterota bacterium
TCTGGAGGGTATGGCGGAAATTATGGAGGCTACCCCCAAGGGGGTGGAGCCCCCGCCGGAGGATATGGTGCCCCCTCCGGTGCCCCCTATGGTTCACCCACTTCCCCCAATCCGATGGAGGGAACCGCCGGAGGAGGGAGTTACCCCAACCGGGGAAATGGCGGAAATTACGGAGGGTATACCCAACCGGGTGCCCCCTCCCATACCCCCCAACAGACCCCACCTCCCCAACAACCGACTGGAGGAGACTCCAAGGGAAATATCCCCTCCATCGATATTGATGATGAGGATTTGCCCTTTTAATGGGACGGGAATTTGGGTTCAATGTGGGGAAAGGGGAAATTGAAAAATAAAAAATAGACTCCCCACTGGAGGGGAGAGGAAAAAAACAGAATTCAACTGAAAAATTTAAAAAAAGTTTCAAACTGAAGGAGTAAAACGATGGCAAGACGGAAATATGGACGGAAAAAGTGCAAATACTGCGAAGAAAAAGTTGAGTATATCGGCTATAAAGATATCGAATTGATTAAATACTCCCTCTCCGAAAGATACAAAATTATGCCCCGGCGGTTGACCGGAACCTGTAAAAAACACCAAGATATGGTTCAAAAGGCAATTAAACGGGCTCGGCAAGTGGCTTTAATCCCCTATGTGGTAGACCGGCATCGGGTTATCGAAAACCCCTTTGATGAAATTAAACCCCTCAAATCCAAATAGGGTCTCTCTTTTTGGCTACCCTCTATTTGAGTAGAAAAGCCCTCTACTCCAATCTAGACCAACTCCGGGGGAAAAAACCCCATATTCTCCCGGTAATTAAAGATAATGCCTATGGACACGGACTCCTCCCCATTGCCCACCTTCTGAAAGAGTATGGGATTGAAAGGGTGGTAGTCCGGAGTAACCGGGAAGCGGAGGCTATCGGCTCCCTTTTCCGGGAAATTTTAATCCTCTTCCCCCACACCGGGCGGAGTTATCGGAACTTCTCCTATACAATCGCCTCCCTTCCCCAATTGAGGAAAAATCGCCACCCCTATATCCACCTGAAAATCGATACCGGTATGCACCGGAGTGGAATCGCCCCCGATGAGGTGGGGGAGGCGTTGGAGATAATCCGCCAAAAAGAGTTGGAACTGAAGGGGGTTTTTACCCACTTCTGCTGTGCCGATGAACCCCTCCACACCGACACCTTCTCCGCCCTCCACCGCTTCTATCGGGTAATGGAGGAGGTCAACCGATTCTGCTCCAAATTTAACCTCCCCCGCCCCTACTACCACTGGGCAAACTCCGCCGGGGTTGAACTCCTCCCCCCAGACCAGTTGGGGGATTATATCCGCCCCGGAATTGCCATTTATGGGGGAGTGGAAGGGTATCAACCGGTGGCAAAATTGACCGGACGGGCAATTTTAACCCGGAAAATTAAACCGGGGGAGGGGGTCGGCTACAATAAAACCTTTATCGCCCCCCGGGAGATGGAGATAACTCTGGTCGATTTGGGGTATGGGGACGGACTCCCCTATTTCCGAAATGGGGCGTGGTTGAAAGAGACCCGAGCTCTGGGAAAAATTTCAATGGATTCAATGGTAGTGGAAGGGCGATTTGAAAAAGAGGTGGTAATTTTCGACGATGTCCGCCAATTTGCCCAAAATTTCGACACCATCACCTACGATATTCTGGTAAAACTCCACCCCCGGATTAAACGGGTAATTGTGGAGTGAGGAATTAACCGGAAAATTTACCCTTTTCCCTTTTGGGTGATAAAGGTTGTCGACGCAAACTCTCTCCCGTTAACCGGAAAATTTATCCTTTTTCCCCTTTTGGGTGATAAAGATTGTCGACGCAAACTCTCTCCAATTAACCGGAAAATTTACCCTTTTTCCTTTTGGGTGATAAAGATTGTCGACGCAAACTCTCTCCCGTTAGCCGGAAAATTTATCCTTTTTCCCCTTTGGGAACCCCAACCGAAATCCAACCCGGTTGGAAGATTCAGTAATTTCCCCAAAAATTCTCCCTTTTTTTCGGAAAGAGGCAGAAAAAACTCCAATCCCCTTCCAAATTGTCCTGACCTATGGGAGGGCATTTCCAGACCTTCCATTTTTTTAAACCTTGACCGATGGGGGAGGAGAGGAGATTTTTAAATTTCAAATTTCTCCCTATTGGGTTTCCTTTTCACTGGAAAAGGTAAGAGGGAAGGGAGTAAAAGGGAGAAAAGGGGCAATTTTCTTCCTTTTTTCCCATCAACCCCGGAACTCTCTCCCTTAATTTAACCTCCCAAGGAGACACCCTCAAAATTTGAAGTGGGTGAAAAGTTAAAATTTGGAGAGATTGGAGGAGGGTTTCTCTTCAAGGCACTGACCTATTGGAAACTGAAAAAGGGAACAAAAACTGAAAAAGGGAACAACTGAAGACTTGAAAACTTTTTGCTCTCCCTCTTTTGTGTAATCTTTGCCAAAAAGAGTAAAGGAAAATGGATTAAAAAGAGAGATTTTGGTCAGTTCCCACTTTTTGAAAAAAACTCCCCCCTCTTCTCCCTTTTTGAAAAATAGACTCTTATTTTTCCCATCTTTCGAAAGAATTGCTCCAGAATGGACACACTCTCCAAAATTTGATTTGAAAATTTGAAAGAGTTCTCAATTTTTTCTTTCCAAAATCTGCCCAATCTCTTTAACTGACAGAAAGAGAGAATTTGGTTGAAAGGTAATGGATTTTTTAGTAGGAGGGGGGAGTGGGTTGTTTCAATCCCCGAAGGGTTCGGTTGAAAGCAATTAGGCGACTTCAAAACATCAAAGCAAGTTATCGTTTCAATCCCCGAAGGGTTCGGTTGAAAGGATAAGAGTTATCGGAAATTTTGAAACCCCAATCCTGAAATTTTATTTGAAAATTATATTGTAAAAGAGTTATTTTGTCAAGAGAAGAGGGGAGAAGTAGGGGAAAGAGGGGAGTTGGTCTCCACAACTTTGGGCTCAAATTGGGAGGGTGCGTCCCCGGAAATTTCTTCCCCCTCCCCTTTAACTCTAATCTTTTTGAACTCTTTACCCCTCCTTTTTCAACCCCCTCCACTTCCTCCAAAAAATTTTTTCCTCCAATTTGAAATTGCCGTTTGCCACTTAAATTTTTACCTAAAATCGGTATAATCTCCTACTACAATAATCTCTGGAAGGAGTTACAATGCCGGTCGATTTAAACTGGAAAAATAACAACCAAGGGGGGGGAGGAGGCTCCTCGGGGGGAGGTGAGTTTAAGCCTCCGGAATTTATGCAGGGGAAGAGTGGGGCGATTCTGTTGATTGTGGGGATTTTGGTGGTGTTGGGGATTATCTTTAAACCCTTTGTTGTAATCAATGAAGGGGAGGTTGGGATTCTCTCCACCACCGGGAAATTTTCTCCGGAGCCCCTTCAACCGGGGATTCACTTCTACATTCCCGTAATTCAACGGGTGATAATTGTGGATACCAAAGTCCATATGATCAACTACAAACGGAAAGCGGAAATGGGGAGTATGGGGGATAGATACGGGACTATTAAGGTTTACCCCCCGATAGAGGTTTTGGACGCCCGGGGGTTGCCAATTACCGTCGAACTCTCTGTCGGTTATCGGTTGAATCCGGAAAAAGCCCCCTACACCCTCAAAACCTATGGGCTCAATTGGGAGGATAAAATTGTAAATCCTCTGGTGAGAGATGTGGTTCGGAATGTAATTGGGCAGTATAAGGCGGAGGAACTCCCCACCAAACGGGCGGAAATTGCCAAAAAAATTGAGTTGAATATTCGAAAGGGGTTGGATAGCATTCCCCAAAAACCGGTAATTTTTGAATCTTTCCTTTTGAGGAATATTATTCTTCCCCAACGGATTCGGGCTCAAATTGAACGGGTGCAAATTGCGAAACAGGAGGCGGAGCGGGCAAAATATGAAGTTTTGAAAGCCCAACAAGAGGCTCAAAAAAAGGCAACCATTGCCAAAGGTATTGCCGACGCCAAAATTATCCAAGCCAAAGGGGTAGCCCAAGCCAAATTGGTGGAAGCCAAAGCGGAGGCGGAGGCTAATAGATTAATTGCCAACTCCATCACCCCTGAACTTTTGAAATTGAAAGAGATTGAAGTGCAGGGGCGGTTCAATGATGCCCTCAAAGCCAACCCCAATGTGCAACTTTTTGTAATGCCACCCCAAGCCAACCCCCATCTCTGGCTCAATATGAACACCCCCAAAAAGGCGATTGTGGCAGGAGGTGGAGAAAATGGAAAATAGAGGGGAGAAATTTCCCCTCCTCTCCCAAATCAATTGGGAAAAGGTGGGGGGATTGGTGCCGGTAGTGGTGCAGGATTGGGAAAATGGAGAGGTGTTGATGTTGGCTTATATGAACCGGGACGCCCTCCAAAAGACCCTTGAAACCGGTTTCGCCCACTATTTTTCCCGGAGTAGAAATAGACTCTGGAAAAAGGGGGAGGAGAGTGGACACACCCAGAAAGTGAAGGATATTTTACTGGACTGCGACAATGATACCCTTTTATTGAAAGTTGAACAGAAGGGGGTGGCGTGCCACACCGGGCGGAGAAGTTGCTTTTTCCAAAGTTTTGGAGCCGGAGCCGGGGCGGGGGAGGTGGTATTGGACAAAGAGAAGGAAATCCAGTATAATTTCTTGGACAAGTTATACCATCTGCTACTGGAGCGGAAAATGTCGGGAGACCCGACAACCTCATACACTGCTCTCCTCTATTCCAAAGGTGAAAATTCCATCTTGAAAAAGGTGATTGAAGAGGCTGGAGAGTTCACCTTTGCGGTGAAAGATGGTGAAAAACGGGAGATAATTTACGAAGGAGCCGACCTCCTTTTTCATCTGTTGGTAACTTTGGCTTATAAAGATATCCACTGGGAAGCTCTGGTGGAGGAGTTGAAACGGCGGGAGGGGGTTGGAGGATTGGTGGAAAAGAGTAGAAGGAAAGAGAGATAACCTCCCTCCCACCTCTCTCCCTTTGATTCTCCCCAACTTGTCCCACAAATTGCAGTTCTTTTGGAGTTGTGAAGTTTTTTCCCTTTCCAATTGAGGGAGCCTATTTTGGAAAGTAACTCTCCCACTGGAGGAGCAGGGAAAAAGGGAGTTTTTTGCTCAAAAGTTCGGGAAAAGAAGCCCGGAGGAGATTTTTTTACTCCCACTTCACCCAACTCCAAAAAGACGGAAAATTTATTACTACAATTTTAAAAAGGTGTTTTATGGGTTTTAGAGAGTTCAATTTGGATAGTAGAATAATTAGGGCAGTGGAAGAGAGGGGATTTAAAACCCCCTCCCCAATTCAAAAGGAAGCAATTCCCATCATTTTGGAAGGGGGAGATTTGATAGCCCAAGCGGAGACTGGAAGCGGAAAGACCGGAGCTTTTGGGCTTCCCCTCCTCTCCAAACTTAAACCGGGGGAGCAGATATTGGTTTTGACCCCCACCCGGGAATTGGCGACCCAAGTAGCCGACGAATTTTACAAATTTGGAAAGTATAAACGGATTAAAACCGCCACAATTTACGGGGGAGTCCCCTACTATCGGCAGATTGAGGGGTTGAAAAGGAGACCGGTGGTAGTTGCAACCCCGGGGCGACTTTTGGACCTCCTCCAAAATAAAGGGGTGCCCTTTAAACCCCGATTTATTGTCCTTGATGAAGCCGATGAGATGTTGAATATGGGATTTTTACCCGATATTAAAAAGATTTTGAGCCTTTTACCGGAGCCGGAGCAGATACTCCTTTTCAGTGCCACAATGCCCCCCCAAATTGTGGAGTTGGCAAAGGAGTTTTTGGATAATCCCAATTATGTCCGGATAGCCCCCAAGGAGAAGAAGATTGAGGAGAAATTCTTTTTGAGCCGGGAGCATCAAAAGCCCGATTACCTCTACACCCTCCTCCAACGGAAAAACCCCACCAAAGCGATAATTTTCTGCCAACGGAAGAGAGATGTGGACTATATCCACTCCTATTTGGCGGAAAAGGGGTTGCCGGTGGAGCGACTCCACGGAGATATTCCCCAAAATCGCCGGGAGAGAATTATCCGGAAATTCCGGAAAGGGGAGGCGAAATTTCTGGTTGCCACCGATGTAGCAGCCCGGGGATTGGATATTAAAGAGGTGAGCCACATTTTCAATTTCCATATTCCCGAAAATCGGGAGAGTTATATCCACCGGATTGGACGGACGGGAAGAGCCGGAGAGAAAGGGGTGGCAGTTTCACTGGTAACCCGCCGGGAACTCTCCCGACTCAAATCGTGGGGACGGAAAGGGAAAATCTCCCGGGAGGGGAGATAGTCCCCTTTTTTCCAATTTGGCAAGATTCTCCTTTTTTTCTTTCTACTATCTAAAATGAATATCTATTTTTTACTCAATTAGTGCTTCCGTTGAATCCAAATTTCAAAAAATTCCAAAAAATAGCCTCCATTTGCATACATTTACATACAACCAGATAGAATTTATAGAGTTTTTCAAACTCTGTATAATCCTCTGTATAATCTTTTCCAGAAAAAATTGAAAAAAAGAGAGTTTAAAGGAGAAAAATGGATCCTATTTTAAAACTTATCAGGGTAACTCTGGGGGTAGATGTGGGAGTGGTAGTTTTTACCCTTTTGGAGCATCGCCCCGACTGGTTTTGGAGTAGTCAACTTGCCCTTTTCTCAACCCTTTTGATAATTGTGGGCTCAATGGTGGGGTATCGGAAATTGGTGGAGAAAAGGGCTCAATTGGGGGGAGCAGAATTTCCCCGGGAGCCGGGGGAGTTGGAAGATAGATGGGGATTGTGGGAAGAGAAGGAGAAAAAGGAAATGGA
>PUXY01000027.1 GCA_009659955.1 Campylobacterota bacterium
ATAAAATTGTGTCCCAAAAGTCCCATATCTCCAATGGCGTCCAAAATTTTGTGGCGGACAAATTCATCGGGGAACCGGAGGGAGTCGTTGAGGATATCGGTTTCATCTAACACAATGGCATTTTCCAAACTTCCACCCAGTGCCAATCCGATGCTTCTCAAATATTCAACCTCCTTGAGAAACCCAAAAGTCCGGGCTCTGGCTATCTCTTTTACATAATTGGCGGTTGAAAATGGGAGGTAATACTCCTGTTTTCCAATCATTGGGTGGTCAAATTTGATTGTAAACTGGTATCCGATTTGGGGGGAGGGGCTCACTTTTACAAATTTGTTCCCTTCCCGGACTTCCACCTCTTTGGTGATTTTGTAGAACTTTTTGGGTGCGGGGAGCTCTCTAATACCCGCTTCCAATAGCAACATTACAAAGGGGTAACTGCTTCCGTCCATAATGGGGATTTCATCATTATCCACCACTATCCGGAGGTTGTCAATTCCAAAGGCGGTAATTGCACTTAAAAGGTGTTCAATAGTGGAGATTACCGCCTCCCCTTTTCCCAAAACGGTTGCCATTCGGGTATCGACCACATACTCCGGGGTAGCGGGGATTGTAACCCCCAAATCGGAGCGGTAGAAGTGGATACCGCTATCGGCTTCCATCGGTTCAAGGCGGAGGGTTACCGGCACCCCTTTGTGGAGTCCGATTCCCACCACCTCAACCGGTTTGGCAATAGTTCTCTGTCTCATAGTTCAACCTTTCGTCCGTTATCGACTGCTACTACTATTTTATCTGATGGCTCTATCTCTTCTCCATCAAATATTATACTACCTTTATTCTTTAACATTACCAAAAATTGTCCATTACAGACCAATTCCCCCTCAAATTGTTCCAAAGCTATCACATTTCCACTGGTTACAATCCGGGCTCCCCCATTGACCCGTTGGGTAAAGATAAGGTCATTATCGGTAATAATCTCCTGCCCTGACCGGACAACTCTATCGATAATTTCCACCTCCCGGGGTTTATGAAACTCCTCTTCATTGGAAGGAAAAATAGAAGTCTCCTCTGGGGTGGAAGTTGAAAGGGAGGAGGAAGTGGCAGTTTGCTCCCCTTGGGGAGAAGAGTCCGGTTGAGGTTGTTGAGATGATTGGGATTGTTGAGAGTGGGAGTCAATGGGAGTTGGGGAGGGGGCAGGTCGTTGGAAACACTCCCCATTGGTGATAATATAATTTATCCCTGCCTCTTTTAAAAGTTTCTCCTTTTCCGAATCCCGGTGGGGGAGGAGGATAAATTTCCCCTCAAACAACTCCCTTTTACTCTCCAAAAGTTGGGGGAGTCTTTTCCACTCCCGGGGATTAAGTTGGACAATTTTAATTAGTTTTTCCCTCATTGGAAATTACCTTTTTAGCCTTCTCTATTACTTTGTAGAAGGAATTTTTCAAAAAGTGGGGATCCATCCACTCCAGTGGGTTAACTGCTATCCCTTGGATATAGACTCCAAAGTGGAGATGGTCCCCCAAAACTCCCCCGGTTCGTCCAGTCAATCCCAAAATTGTGCCCCGTTGAACCTGTTGTCCCGGTTGGGTATTAAATTGGGACATATGGGCATAGAGGGTATAAATCCCCAATTGATGGTAAACAATTGTAACATTTCCATAGATTCCAATCCATTTGGTCGCCACCACAATTCCCGGATTGGAAAGGTGGATTTTGGAGTTGATAACCTTTGCCAAATCCATTCCTTTATGATAGGCTTGGGATATCTCTTTTCCTTCATAGTAGTAGTGGCGATAATCCCCGAAACCTGCTTCCTTTTTACTGCCGGGGAGGGGATTGAATCTTCTAATCCAGAAGGAAGAGAAGGAGTCCTCTTTAACTTGGGAGGTCAATTTGTAAATCTCCTCTTCATTGAGTCGCCGGACATCTTCATTCATCTTTTTAAAGATATCTACGGGGTTATTGGGGATTTTCATTCCCATTCTCTCCAAAATCGGAATTGCCACATTTCGGATAAAAGAGGGGGGAATATTGATTTTTTTATTCCGGTATCTATATTTCCGCCAGAAAAAGGGGATATGGCTTTTAACCCGATTACCCGCCTCATCGGTAGCAATAATATCGGCGGAAAATTTTTTCTCTTTCAGGGGCCACGCCAAAACGGAAATGTAATATCCCGGCTTAATGAAGGGAATTAATTTAAATTTATACTTTCCGTTTACCATTATATAGGCATCTTTTAAATGCTCATCGGTAACTTTTACTATCGCAAGTCCACTCCCCCCCCGTCCAATGGCGTAAGAGTTGGCAATTGAGACTGCGGAGGGGGGGAGTGCGTCCACTTGGAAATGGTATTCCTTCTTAACTTCATTTCCCGAAAAGAAATTCCATTTGGAGTTGTCTACCGCCTTAACCTTTACAATCAACTCTTTTCCGACCACTTTGGGGAGAGTCAAGTTGAGGTCTACTTCTTTGGCTCCCCCCAAATTGCTCCCCTCGTCTAAAGTATAAACTTCCCCATCGGCGATAGCAATAACACTATAGTATCGAATCCCACTTTTATCACTGATTTTAATTTTCAACGGGCGTTTGAGATTGGTATATTTGGAGCTACCTTCCAGTTGAATGGTTGGAGGCGTCCTCTCAAAGTAGGGTGATACTTTTTGATAGAGATAATAGCCTCCACCTCCCAAAAGTCCGGCAAGGATAATCCATCCTATTTTTATTTTCCGCCTTTGCTGATAGTAGCCCATTTTACTCCTTTTTTTGTGGAAATTTGGGATTGGGTTTCAAAAAATCAAATATTTCATTAAATCAAACTTGGATTAAATTGTTTCACCTTTCCATTTCCGCCCCTTTTCCAGTAATTAAATCTACAATCTTCTCTATCCCCTCCCCCCGGTTCAAAGTGGTAGAGGGGAGAGTTGGGGAGTTGACAACTTTCTGGAGTTCTTCAGGGGAGTTGACCCACTGAACCCCCTCAACCAATCGGTAGAGCTCTTTTTGGTTGAAAATGTGGGGACCTGAAATTAAAGGTTTCCCGAAAAAAGCTACTTCTATCGGATTATGCCCCCCTACTCCCTCCACCAGACTCCCTCCCAAAATTACCCGGTTTGCGGTGGCATAGAGATTTATCAACTCCCCCAATTTATCTACTACCACAATATCCCGATTCAACTCTCCCCGGGAAAAGAGACCGGCGGTAACTCCCCTATTTTGGGCAAATTTTTCCACCAACTCCCACACCTCCCCAAATCTTTCCGGGTGGCGGGGAGCCAAAACCAGAGTAAATCTCCGATAATCTACCCCTTCAAGGATTATCTCCTCCTCCCCCCGATGGGTGGAGCCGGCTACAATTGCGGGCTTTGGGAAGGTGTATCTGGCGGTGGGGGTAAAAGTGGCTAAACTTTTGATATTTCCCACAACCTCAACCCTCCCGGCACCCAATTGGAGGAACCGCCTTTTATCCTCGGGGGTTTGGGCAAGGATTAAATCCACATTCCGGAAAAGGTGCCGATAAAACCAACGGAATTTCCTATATCGGGGATAACTCCTATCACTGATTCTTCCATTGAGTAAAATTATCTCTCCCCCCCTTTTTTTAACCAGTCGGAAAAAGAGAAGCCACAGCTCCGCCTCCATTACAATCAATTTTTTGGGCGTTAAATGGGGTCTCAACCAAAAGGGGAGAAGAGTTTCAAAGGGGAGATATCGACACTCTCCCCCAAATTTCTCCACTATTTTTTTCCCCTCCCGATACCCGGTATTGGTAATTACCGAAAGATTTACCCCTTCCCCAATCTCCCCCCGGGTGTAGAGTTCTTGGAGAAGGGGAAAAAGTGCCCGGGTCTCTCCCAAAGAACAGGAGTGGAACCAGAACCTCCGGGGTTTGGAAAAGGGAGGGTTTCTTTTCAACCAAAACCGGGCAGGGATAGACTCTTTATATCTCTCCTTCCGACTCAAATAGAATAAAAATGGAAAAATTAGAGGAAAAAGGAGATAGAGGAGAGTAGTGTAAAAGTAGAAAACCACCGGTAAAACCCCCTATTTTAAGCCCCCTCCTTTTCAGATTCGGGAGATTCCTCCAGATAGAGAATCCGTCCACAATGGGGACACTCCAAAATATCTTCCCCTTTGGCAATTTCCCCAAAAAGTTTATCGTTGATAACCATATAACACCCACTGCAGGCGTGCCGTCTTACAGGCACCACGGCGGTTGTTCCTGCCCACCGCTTAATTTTTTCATAAAAACTGAAAATTTTTGGGTTAATTTGCCGGATAATTTTCTCCCGCTCCTCAAAGAGAGTCCGCCGTTGTTTTTCCAAAAGTTGAAGTTTCTCTTCAATTTCTACACTTTTTAAAGTAATTTCTGCATCTATTTGCTCAATTTTTTTATTTACCTCCTCCAACTCCTCCCGTTTTCTCCCCAAAATTTTCTCCAATCGGGCTATCTCCTCATTGGCTTGGTCAATCTGGCTTTTTACTACTTCCTCTTCAATGTTTAAAGCATTGAGCTCCCGCTCTTCGGTAATTTGGCTCATTTTTTTTGCAATATTGTCCAATTTCTCCTTCATCTCTTTGAGGGTCAACTCATTTTTCCCCAACTTCAACTTCAATTCTTTAATCTCCTTCTCCAACTCCTCCTTTTGCTCCTCCAATTTGGCTTTCTCTTCCTCCAATTTCAAAATAGGCTTTTTAATTCTCTTCTCCACCGGCTCCAGTTGTAAAATTTCACTTTCCAAACGATTCAATTCAATCAATTGCTTTAAATTTTGATTCATCTGCCACCTTTTAATTGGAATTTAGATTTGGAGTTGAGTAAACCCCTCCCTCCGTTTCTGGAATTTTACCCTATGTAAATAGGTTTTGAAATAGAGGAGTTTCAACTATAAAAGAGGAGAGAGAGGGAAAAGGGGCTCTCAATCCCCCCATTTGGGTTCCCCGAAGGCAGTTGCAATAATTTTCCGGGGAAGAGGAGTGTCCCGATGTTCGTTGAGATATATCCCCTGCCAATTCCCCAACACAATTCTCCCTTTTCGAATGGGAATTGTCAAAGAGACCCCAAAGAGAGAAGTTTTAAAGTGTGCCGGCATATCATCTGGTCCCTCAAAGTAGTGGTGATACCCTCCCCCGTCGGGAATCAGTTGACTACTTATCCTCTCCATATCTCTCCGGACTGCAGGGGAGGCATTTTCGTTGATAGTTAAAGATGCGGAAGTGTGGAGTAAAAAGAGATTCAAAAGCCCCACTTCAATATCCCGGATATCTATTTTTCCAAGGATATCGGCAGTAATAAGGTGAAAACCCCTACTGGGGGCTTGAACTTCAATTTCCCATTGTTTAAAAACCATTTTTACCCCTCGCTCAATAATTGGTTGCTCTATTTCTTCCTCTTTCTCTTCCTCTTTCCAACCGCCCAAGGGAAGGTGGTGCAATTTTTTCCAGTCCATTTGAAAACCTTTTGGAAAAAATTTCCTCCTCCAATCCACCCCTTGTCGGTTGAAAAACATAACTCCAAAAGGGAGTAGAACCTAATATAAAGAATAACACATTCATTTGGAAAAAGCAACAATCTTTAACTTTTTTCCAATACTGATATAATAAATTTTTGCCATTGGAGGAGTGGAATTTTGGAAAAATAAAGGGAGTTTAATGGTAAAAGTAGCAATTGCCCAGTTTAGACCCAAATTGAGTCCAGATAATTTGAGGAAACATTGGCTTTTGGGGCAATCTACCGATGCAGATATTGTAATTTTCCCCGAGCTTTCAATGAATGGATACAAAATCAAAGATGCCCTTTTGGAAGATGCCTTTGAAGTGGACTATTTTCAACAATTGAGAAGTATGGGAAAAGATGTGGTATTGGGAGCCGCCATTCGGGAGGGGGCTAAAGTATTCAATAGTGGAATTTACATCTCCAAAGATGAAATATTTATCCATCGGAAAGTCCATCTTCCCACCTATGGGGTCTTTGAGGAGGGGAGATTCTTTTTCCCCGGAAATGGATTTGAAACCTTTGAAACCAAAGCGGGAAAGACCACCCTTTTAATTTGCGAAGATGCATTTAGTGGAGATGCTTTCAATTTTATCTCCCGGGAGAAGCCCGATTTGACCATTGTCCTCTCCGCTTCCCCTGCCCGGGGGTTTAAAGATGGGGGACTTTTGATAGAAGAGCAGTGGGACGCAATTTTGAAAAGTTTGGCGGTTTTGAGTGGAGGGTATGTAGCCTTTTCCAATCGGGTGGGATTTGAAGATGGATTGGGTTTTTGGGGAGGGAGTAGATTGGTAAACCCCTTGGGAGAAGTTGAGGTAAAGGCTCCCTATTTTGATGAGGCGATAATTGAAGGGGAGTTGAACCATAAACTTACTTTGACCCAGAAATATTTATTGAGAAAGGAGGGGTAAAAATGGGGCTCCGGAGTTATTGGGAGGGGGTAAAAGGGGAGGAGTTGGCGGTGGAGTATCTCAAACAGGAGGGGTTTCAAATTTTGGAAAGAAATTGGAGAAGTAGGGGAGGGGAGATTGATATTATTGCCCTCAAAGATGGAACAATCCACTTTGCAGAGGTGAAGAGTAGGGGAAAAGTTAGAAGAGGTGGTATTTCTCCCCTTTTCCGGATTGATAGGAGAAAATTCCAACGGCTCCAAAAAACCGCCCTCTATTATCTTCTTCTACACAAACTGGGAAATTTTCCATTTCAATTTGATGGAATTGAGGTCGATTTGGA
>PUXY01000028.1 GCA_009659955.1 Campylobacterota bacterium
GGGGGGCGGGAGAGTGCCAAAGCCCCTTGGGGCACATCTTTATTTACCACCGACCCGGCTCCGATAATGGTCTCATCTCCAATATTGACCGGGGCTATAAGTTTGGTATCACTTCCCACAAATACATTTTTCCCGATTTTGGTTTTATACTTCCCTTTTCCATCGTAGTTGCAGGTGATGGTTCCGGCTCCAATATTGGTGCCCTCCCCAATTTCACTATCCCCCAAATAGGAGAGGTGTCCCGCCTTCACCTCTTTCAATTTGGAGGCTTTCACCTCCACAAAGTTTCCAATTTTGCTCTTTTCCAATCTGGTTTTGGGGCGAATCCGTGCCATTGGACCCACTTCAGAATCGATAATCTCTCCCCCCTCAATTACCGAATTGGCTTTAATTTTACTGGCGACGATTCTACTTTTTTTAATTACAACCCCCGGCTCCAGTTGGCACTCCCCTTCAAAGGTGGAGTAGGCGTCAATAAAAATAGTTTCGGGGAGGTGCATAATTACCCCCTGCTCCATCAACCGATTTTTAATCTCCCGGCACTTGATAGCCTCCGCCTCCGCCAACTCTTTTTTGTTGTTTATCCCTTGGAGTCGGTGGGCGTCCACCTCCACCGCCACCACTTTGGCACCCCCCTCCTTTGCCAACTCCACCAGTTGGGTTACATAAAACTCCTCTTGGGCGTTGCTATTGTCCAGTTGGGAGATATATTTTTCAATAATTTCCCGGCGGAAAAGGTAGATCCCACTATTGACCCACTCAATTTTCAATTGTTCGGGGGTGGCATCTTTTACCTCAACTATCCTCTCAATTTCCCACTCTCCCCCCATAATTATTCTCCCATAACTATTGGGTTTTTCAACCCTCATAACCCCCACGACCACATCTCCATCAACTTTCATCAACTCCCTAATATCTTGCTCCTCAATTAGGGGGGTGTCGCCGTTGATAACGATAATCTTCTCCCCCTTCAAATGGGAGGCACACGCCATTAACGCCCCCCCAGACCCGGGAAAATTCTCCAAATCTTGAACCCAAACTTTGACCGGATACTCTTCCACCACCGGGCGGGTAGTCTCCAGTTTGTGTCCCAAAATAACATTTACAGAGGAGGTAACTTTCAACGCCTCTTCAATAATCCAGTGAATCATAGGTTTATCACAAAGTGTATGGAGGATTTTGGGGAGAGAACTTCTCATTCGGGTGCCTTTCCCCCCCGCCAAAATTACAATTTCCACCATTTGCCGACCCTTTTTTTGTTAAAATTGTAGCAATTAATTCCAAAAGGTGAAGATGTGAAATGCGATGCCTTTGGGAAATGTGGGAGTTGTCAACTCTATCAACTCCCCTACCCAACCCAAGTCCAGTTGAAGAAGGAGGAGTTGGAAAATCTCTTGAAACCCTTCAACCCCCCTCCAGTTGAGGTTTTTACTGGACCCGAAAGCTATTACCGGGGACGGGGGGAGTTTCGGATTTGGAGAATGGAAGATGGACGGGTGCTCTATGGAATGCGAAAAAGGGGAGATGGGAGAAAAGTTGTTCCGATAGAGGAGTGCCATATTGTAGACCGGGCTATTTTCGATTTTATGCCCCTCCTCCGGCGGGAGTTGGAGGAGGGAAATCCTATTTTAAAAGAGAAACTTTACGAGGTTGACTTTCTCTCCAATAGCCGGGGGGAGTTGATTGTAACTTTAATTTACCATAAAAAGATTGAAGAGGAGTTGGCGGAAGAAGTTAGAAAATTACGGCAAAAATACCCAAAAGTCCATTTTGTAATTAGAAAAAAAGGGAGAAAGGTAGTCTTTGACCAAAACTGGTTGATTGAAGAGTTGGAGGTGGAGGGGGAGAAATTCTATTACAAAATTGTAGAAAATAGTTTTACCCAACCCAACCGGAGTATCAATCAAAAGATGATTGGGTGGGCACTTGATGTAACCCAAGGGTTGTCGGGGGATTTGGTGGAGCTCTACTGTGGAAATGGAAATTTTACCCTTCCACTGGCAAAAAAGCGGTTCCAAAAGGTTATTGCTACCGAAATAAATAAGGAGTCGATTGAAGGAGCCCTCTACGGAGCGGAGTTGAATGGGATAAAAAATGTAACCTTTTTGGCTATGGGAGTAGCCCAGTTTGCTCAACTTTACCAAGAAAAATCCCCCCTTCTCCAAAATTATCGATTGGAAACCATTCTGGTAGACCCCCCCCGGGCGGGACTTGACCCAAAAACCCGGGAATTTGTAGATAAATTTGACAATATTATTTACATCTCCTGTAACCCCTCCACCCTCCGACGGGATTTGGAACAGTTGACCCGCACCCGGAAAATTGTCCGGTTTGCCTTTTTCGACCAATTCCCCTACACCCCCCATATTGAAGCCGGGGTATTTTTACAAAGGAGCCAATAGATGAAATTGAAAAGTTTTGGGGTAGTGCCGGAGAAGGGAGATGAAATTGTGGTATCTGCATTTAAAAATTTGAAGGAGAGATTGAGAAATTACCCCTTTCTCCTCTATTACCGCCCCACCATTTCAATTGGAGGGAAGCGGTTTGCCCCCGATATTCTCCTTCTCCACCCCCAAATTGGAATTGGTTTAATAAATGTCCGATGGTGGGATAAAAATTTCCTTTCCCGGGTGTTTTGGAACAACAATGGAAAAATGGTGGTCGATGGGGAGGCTTTCCCCAACCCTTTAGATGAAGAAGGGGAGACAATCCGGGAGTTGGTTGCCCTTTTCAAAGGAAAATATAATATCAACTATTTCCTCTATCTTCCCAATTTGACCAAATCGGAGTATGAAAATCTCTACACTTTCCGGAGTAAAGTGGGGGAGGAGCGGATATTTTTCAAATATGATAAAGAATTGAAAGATAAACTCCTCCGGGGGAGTGGACTCACCACAATTCCACTGGCAACCCCCAAAGAGTTTGACGAAATTAGAGAAAAAATTTTCCCCTATCTCCAACTCCGAACCGGAGGGGTTTTAGACCTCCACCAAGAGGAGTTTGTCCACAATATCGGCTCCGGAATTCGGATTCTCCGGGGGGCGGCGGGGACTGGAAAAACCGCCGTCCTTTCGGCAAAAGCCCAGTATGAAAGCACAATTCGAAATAGGAGAGTGGTGGTCTTCACCTTTATCAAACCCCTCCTTCAAGATTTCCGCCGGCGACTGGACGATGGGGTGGAGTGCCAATTGATAGATACCTTTATAAAAAATCATTATCCCCAATACAATTTTGCCAATCTGGCAATTGCCGTCGAGAAAATAGAGATACCGGAGGAGGAGAAGTATGATGTGGTAATTTGCGATGAGGTGCAAGATTTTAAACAACCTTATTTTAAACTCCTCAAAAAATTGATAAAAAAAGAGGGTCTCCTCCTCTTCGGGGTCGATGAGACCCAACGGATTTACCCGTGGAGCGACTGGAACTGGAAGGAAGTAGGGATAAACGCCAAAGGACGGGTTACAATCCTCCGGAAAAGTTACCGGAACCCCAGTAGAATTGTGGAAATTGGGGTCAAATTCCTCCAACAAGACCCGGTGTTAATCAGGGAATTGAAAGAGTTGGACGCTTTAGATGTGGGAGAGGTGGGATTCCATCGGGAAGGGGGAAAACTTATCTGCGTTTCCGACGCCCTTTTGGGACAATTTGTCAAACATTACAAACCGGAAGAGACCTTTATTTTGGTGCCCACCCCGGTGGAGTTGGAGAGATATGGAAAAATCCTCCAAGAGGCAAAGGTAAAAACCACCATCTTCCGGGGGGAGATGGATTTAGACCAGATTCAACCGGGACATTACATTTTGACAACCTTCCGCTCTGCCAAAGGAATGGAGCGGAAAAATGTGGTGGTGGTTATCAACGATGAGGTAATGGAGAAGCATATCCTGACCAAAAAAGATGAACGGCTCTGGAGAAAGGCTATCTATGTAGCCATCACCCGGGCAAAAGAGAATATTTTAATTGTGGGAAGTGGGAAATTTTACAACGAACTGGTAAATATTAAAATGGAGATGGAAGAACGGGAGCTTTTAATAGAAAAAAGAAAAAAGAAGAATAAAGGATAATTTTTTATCTCCATTTCTCCTTTTTTTGGGGAAAGTGGAAAAAATCAATAAACAAATTCCAATCCAATCAGTTTTTTTGGCTCTATTTTTCCCCCTTTCTTTTGAACTCCAAATTCCCTTTTTTAAATTTTTCCAAGAAAAACGGAAATTGGACACTTTAAACTCCCCTTTCCGGTTAGACTCCCATTTCTGGAGAGAAAATAAAAAAGAAATTGAATTTATTCCAATCTCCCTCTCCTTTACCTTTCGGAAAGATTTAAAAGGGAAAATTTTGATAGAATCTAAATTAAAGAGCAAAAATAAAGGGGCGGAATGTTTGAGGAGCAACTGGAAAAGAGTTTGGGCTATCGGTTTAAACGGGAGGAGCTGATAGCCGAGGCTTTAACCCACAAAAGTTACCACAAAGATTTTAACAATGAACGGTTGGAGTTTTTGGGAGATGCGGTAATGGATTTGGTGGTGGGGGAGTATCTCTACCATCTTTTCCCGGACCGGGAAGAGGGGTTTCTCTCCAAACTCCGGGCAGCGTTGGTAAATGAAACCTCCTTTGCCAAATTGGCAAAAGAGCTCAATTTGGGGCAGTATCTCCGGCTCTCCCATTCGGAGGAGAATAATGGGGGGCGGGAGAAGGCGTCTATTTTGGCAAGTGGGTTGGAAGCAATTATCGGTGCCATCTACCTTGATGGGGGATTTGAGGAGGCGAAAAGGGTGGGGCTCTCCCTTTTGAAAAAAGTTTACCCTGAAATTGACCCCAAAAAACTCCTCCAAGACCATAAAACCACCCTCCAAGAGATAACCCAATCCTATTTTGGGGTTCTTCCTGAATATAAACTCCTCAAATCCAGTGGACCCGACCACGATAAAAAATTTGAAATTGGGGTTTATATCCACGGGAAGGAGTATGCCCGGGCAGAGGGGAAAAGTAAAAAATCTGCCCAACAAAAGGGGGCAAAAATGACTATCGATAAATTAAAAAATGAACTGGATTTAAAGGGGTTCGATGTTTAATAGTTTTGGGGCGATTTACCGATTTACCACCTTTGGAGAGTCCCACGGAGCCGGAATTGGGGTGGTAATAGATGGAGTGCCGGCGGGGGTGGAGTTTGATGAGGAGTTTTTAATTGAGGAGTTGAAACGCCGTCGCCCGGGAAGGAACCGGTTTGCCACCCCCCGGAAGGAGAGTGATACCCCCGAAATTTTAAGTGGGATTTTTGAAGGGAAGACCACCGGCACCCCCATCGGCATCTGGATTCCCAATCGGAACCAGCGGAGTAGAGACTACTCCAATATTAAAGATATTTTCCGTCCAGCTCACGGAGATTTAACCTATTTTCGAAAATATGGAGTCCGGGACTATCGGGGCGGAGGACGGAGCAGTGCCCGGGAAACCGCCGGTCGGGTAACAGCGGGGGCAGTGGCAAAAATGGTTTTGAGGGAGTTTGGCATTAAAATCCGAAGCGGAGTTATCGAAATTGGCGGAGTGCGTGGAAAAAAAGTCGATTTTGACCACGCCCGTCAAAGCCCCATTTTTGCGTTAGACCCCGACTTGGAACCCCAATGGATTGAAATTATCGACCGGGCACGGGAGGAGCACGATTCGGTGGGAGGGGTGGTAAAAGTGGTAATAGAAAATTTACCGGTGGGGTTGGGGGAGCCCATCTACTACAAACTGGACGGAGTTTTGGCGGGGGCGATGGTGGGTATCAACGGAGTTAAAGGGGTTTACATCGGAAACCCAGACGCCCACCGGCTCAAGGGGAGCCAAAATAACGACCAGATAACCCCCACCGGCTTTGAAACCAATAATAGTGGAGGGGTGTTGGCGGGAATTAGCACCGGAGAAAAGGTAGAAATAGAGGTCTACTTTAAACCGACCCCCTCCATTTTCCGCCCCCAAAAAAGCATCGATACCGCCGGTAACCCGGTGATGGTGGAGTTGAAAGGTCGCCACGACCCGATAATCGCCGTCCGGGGGAGTGTGGTTGCGGAGGCAATGGGGGCGGTCGTAGCTCTGGATATGCTCCTCCTCAATGCCACCCGTCGCCTTGATAGCCTGAAAAAAATTTATCAATAGGAAGGGGGTAACCCAACCAAGGAGATGTAAAAAGTGCGGAAAGCCCTTTTTTTGGATAGGGACGGGGTGATAAATTACGATTTTGGATATGTCCACCGCCGGGAGGATTTGGTCTTTGTAGATGGAATTTTTGAAGTTTTGAAACGGGCTCAACAGATGGGGTATAAACTTTTTATTGTTACCAACCAATCTGGCATTGGACGAGGCTACTTTACCAAAGTGGAATTCCTGAAATTGATGAACTATATCGTAGAAGAGTTTGAAAAGCGGGGAATCGAAATTACCGACTTTGCCTACTGCCCCCACCACCCCGATGATAACTGCTCTTGCCGGAAACCGGAGCCGGGATTGATTGAGGAGTTGGCTTACCGGTATCAACTGGATTTGAAAAACTCCATAATGGTGGGAGATAAACCCTCCGATGTGGAAGCAGGAAAGAGAGCCGGCGTCGCCCTCTCAATCCAAATTGAAACCCCCTACCAAATTCTGGAGGCTTTGAAAAG
>PUXY01000029.1 GCA_009659955.1 Campylobacterota bacterium
CCAAAATTGCCAAACCGGATTGGCAAACTGGAGCCAACCCAATAACAATTAGATAAATAAGCAAACTTCAGGAAAAGAGGAGGTGAAAAATGGCTACTCAAAAGAGAGTTGTGCTCTTTACCGCCCCCGGCTGTATCTGGTGCACCCGGGCGGAGCAGTTTTTCCGGAAAAATAAAATTAGATTCAAAAAAATCGATATTAGTAAAGACCAGAAAGCAGCCAAAGATTGCCAACGGCACGGGTGTCGGGGAGTGCCGGTAATTTTGATAGGGAGTAAATGGATTTGCGGATTTAATGAGAGTGCAGTCCGGAAAGAGTTAAATCTCTAATGGATGTGGAAATTTACAACCGGTTTGCCCACCGGTATGATTTGGTTACCAATCTGGCAAGTTTGGGAATTGAACCCCTCTGGCGTCGGCTCTATGTCAAGAAGATAAAGGAGGACTTTTCCGATGGAGTGGTGGCAGATGTTGCCACCGCCACCGGAGAATTGGTCAAACTCCTCTGTTTCTCCAAAAATTACCTCATCGACCCATCGGAGCCGATGCTTCAAATTGCCAAACAGAAATTGGAGAAAAGTTGCCCCGGCAAAGAGTTCCACTATCTCCAAACCACCGCCGAGGAGGTAAAATTACCGGAGCCGGTGGATATTATCTCCGCTTTTATGGCTCTCCGGAATTTTGATAATCTGGAACAGGGGGTTGAAAATTTAACCGCCCAGTTGAAACCGGGGGGGCGGTTTTATGTTGTGGAAATGGTCAATACCGGCGGAATTTTTGCCAACCTCTCCCTCTGGTATATTAAAAATATAGTTCCAGTTATCGGAAAAATTTTAGCCGGAAAAGATGTGGACTTCTCCCAACTGGGAGAGAGTATCCAACAAATGACCCCCTCCAGAATTGTAAACGCCCTCCGGAAAAGTGGACTCCAAATAGTGGAGAGGAAAAAACTCTTCCCCCCCACCGCAATTTTTGTGATAGGGGAGAAACCGGCACAATAATAGAGTTTTCTTGAGAAAAAAGGAAAAGGAAGAGTTGAAGAAAACCCCTTTTGGGTAAAGTAGAATTGGGGAAAGTAGAAAGAGGGAAAGGGGGTGTGTAATTTTTCCCCTTCTCTTTTTTTCCTTTCTTTTAATATGCTTTCTTTTAATATAGTAAAAGGCAGATATCCAAAAGGGTATGTTGAGAGAGAAAATTCCGGTTGAATAAGGGAATTTATCCCTTGCCAGAATTAAAGGCTTTATCTTTCTTTCCAAAAGAGGGTCAGATTCTCCCCTTTTCTTCCCCTCTATTTTCCCACTATTTTTCCAAAAAAGTTGAAGAAAAAAGGGAAAGGGGTTACAATTTGTCTGGTAATTCCAGAATTTCCAAAGGATAAAAATGGAGTGGGTAAAAAGGGTAGGTAAGACTCTTTTTTTTCTCTTTTTCCTCCTTTTGACCGGGGTTCTCTTTTGGCTCAACTGGATTAGATATGAAGGAAATTTCCACAAAGTTACGGAAGATATCTATCGGAGTGGGCAACTTTATCGGTTCAATCTGCCTCAATTTTGGGAAAAGTATCGGTTTAAAACCATTTTAAACCTCCGGGGGCGGGGTGCAGGGGTAAAATTTGAGGAGAAATTTGCCAGAGAGCACAATTTGACCTATCTCTACTTTCCCCTGTCGGATAGGCGGGAGGTTCCGCCGGAGAGGATATTGGAAATAGTAAAAGCTATCGCCTCCGCCCCCAAACCGGTTTTAATCCATTGTAAATCGGGGGCAGATAGAACCGGGTTGATTGTGGCAAGTTATCTCCAGTGGGAGGGAAACCGGTCTTACCGGGAGATGCTCTCCCTCCGGTATGGACACTTCCCCTATTTGGGGTCTCCAACCGGGGCAATGGATAAATCCTTGGAGAAGTTTGTAAAATTCTCAAATTCCAAAAGATTAAGGAGTGGGAAAAATGGAAATGAAGGAGATTAGGAAAAAATTGGAACTCCAGTGGAAAATTTGGAAGGAGAGGTGGAAACGGGAAAAGGAGTTTAATAAACGGATTGTTACCAGTGTGGGGTTAATTCTCCTCCTTTTGGCAGTTGCCATTATCAATAATCCCTATTTGATGGGGCTTCTCTTTGCAATTATCAACGGGTTTGGAAGTTGGGAGTCCAACCGGTTGATGTATGGGGAGGGGTTGGGGTTCCGGTTGGCGGTTGCCGGGGGAGTAATTGCCATTTTTCTTCCACCGGTGGCGGTGGCAACATTTGTGCTTTTGGTGGGGGCAGGGTTGGTAGCCTATTTCCGGAAACCGATTGGGGAGTTGGGGATTCTCTTTTACCCCTTTGTGCCTTTGATGGCGGGGTTGGATCTTTATAAAGGGAGTGGAATTGGGGTTATCGGGTGGTTGGTAGCTTTGGGAATTTTGGCAGATGTGGGAGCCTATGTTTTTGGGAAACTCTTCGGAAGACAATTTATCTCCCGCCCCTTCTCCCCCACCTCCCCCAATAAAAGTTGGGAAGGGGTAATTGGAGGAGTGGGGGTTGCCACAATTGTAGGGGGACTTATCTCCCTCCCCTTCTTCCCCATCTACTTGGCGTTACTCTTCTCCTTTTTTGGGGCGGTGTTTGGGGTTTTGGGGGACCTCTTTGAAAGTTACCTCAAACGGCTTGCCGGGGTAAAAGATAGTGGGAAAATTTTACCGGGACACGGGGGAGTTTTGGATAGGATAGATAGCCATCTCTTCCTTTTAATGTATGGGTGGGGGTTGATGATACTGGGATTGATTTAACCTTTTTCCCCGGTTTTGTTTCAAAAATTCACACACGCCGGGGTCAAAATTCTCCCCTTCTTCCCCTCCAAATCTCCTCTCCAAATGAAGGTGCTACAATTTTCAAAACCGAATTTGAAGGAGAGTCTATGGCTCAAAAACCTATCCGGGAATTTGATGGTAAGAGGCTATTTAAAGAGAATTGGGAGGAGTATTTTGCTCCATTGGGGTTGGAATACCCCTTTGAAAGCGTGTTGGTAACTTCTGGAGAAGAGTTGAAAAAGTTGGCGGAAAAAGAGGAGTATAAATGGCTCAAAGAGAAGCCATTGGTTGCCAAACCCGATATGCTCTTTGGGAAAAGGGGGAAAAATAATTTAGTTCTCTTCAAGGTTAAAAAGCCGGGAGATGTAAAACTGAAAGACGCAATTAAATGGATTGATGAAAAACGGAAAACTCCCCAAAAAGTCTATTTTAAATTTGACGGGGATAAACCGGTGGGAGAGCCCAAAGAGGATAAATTGACCTATTTTATTGTTGAGCCCTTTACTCCCCACTCTGAAGATGAGGAGTATTATATCGCCGCTACCACCTATGACGCCGATTACGATGTCCTCTATATGTCTGCCCACGGGGGGGTTGAGGTTGAAGAAAACTGGGATAAAGTAACCGAAGTAAAAATCCCCGTCGATGCCACCGATGAAGAGATAGAAAAACTGATTTCTGAAAATATCCCCGCCGATATTCCGGAGGATAAAAAAGAGGTTTACAAAAAGTTTGCCGTCCAATTTTACAAATTTTTCCGGGATTTGAACTTTGCCTATTTGGAAATTAACCCGTTGGTAATTGTGGGCAATAAAGTGTATCTCTTGGATTTGGTTGCCCGATTGGACGATACCGCCGGCTATTTGATGAAAGATAAATGGGGAGATATTGAATTCCCAACTCCTTTCGGAATGCCGGAAAAATCCCCTGAAGAGAAGGCGATTGCCGAAGCCGACGCCAAAAGTGGAGCATCTCTCAAATTGACTATCCTCAACCCCAAAGGGAGAATCTGGACTCTGGTTGCCGGAGGGGGAGCCTCTGTAGTTTACGCCGATACCATTGCCGATTTGGCAGGGGGAGTTGAAGAGTTGGCAAATTATGGAGAATACTCCGGAGGACCTACCACCGATGAAACCCGGTTCTACACCGAAACCGTTTTGGATTTGATGACCCGGGAGAAAGACCCGGAAGGGAAAGGGAAAATTTTAATTATCGGAGGGGCAATTGCCAACTTTACCGATGTTGCCAAAACCTTTACCGGAATTATCCAAGCTTTCCGGAAATATGCCGACAAAATGAAAGATGTCGGAGTAAAAATTTATGTCCGCCGGGGAGGACCCAACTATGAAAAAGGGTTGAAACTTATCAAAGAAGAGGCGGAAAAATTGGGACTCCCAATTAAAGTTTACGGACCTGAAACCCACATTACCGAAATTGTGCAAATGGCAATTGAAGAAGATAAAAAAGGAGCGAAATAATGAGTAATAATCACGCACTCTTTACCCGGGATACCCAAGCTATTTTCTGGAACAACAACAAAAAAGCTATCCAACGGATGTTGGATTACGACTACATTATCAAGCGGGAGAAGCCCTCTATTGCAGCAATTGTGGCACCAACCTCCTCCGCCAAATTTGAAAAGTTTTTCTTTGGAACCGAGGAGGTGATGATTCCCATTTACCGGTCTACCAAAGAGGCGGTAAAAAATCACCCCAACGCCGATGTCCTTTTGAATTTTGCCTCCTTCCGGACTGCATACGATGTAACTATGGACGCCCTCAATCTGGATCAGTTCCGGGTGATTATGATTACCGCCGAGGGAATTCCCGAAAGACACGCCCGGTTGATGAATAAAAAAGCCCGAGAAAAGGGAGTTTTGATTATTGGACCCGCCACCGTTGGGGCAATTACCCCCGGAGCCTTCAAAGTGGCAAATATTGGAGGAACCATTGAAAATATTGTCAACTCCAAACTCCACCGCCCCGGAAGTTGTGGATTGGTTACCCGGAGTGGGGGACTTTTCAATGAGTTGGCAAATATTATTGCCCGGAATGCCGATGGAATTGCCGAAGGGGTGGCAATTGGGGGAGACCGGTTTGTAGGCTCCACCTTTATCGACCATATGTTGAGAATGGAGAAAAATCCCCAAGTAAAATATATGGTTCTGTTGGGGGAAGTTGGAGGAAGGGAAGAGTATAAAATTATTGAAGCGGTCAAATCTGGAAAAATTACCAAACCGATAATTGCGTGGTGTATCGGAACCATTGCCAAATACTTCTCCAGTGGGGTTCAATTTGGACACGCCGGAGCCTCCGCCAACGCCGATGAAGAGACCGCCGACGCCAAAAATGAAGCAATGCGGAAAGCGGGGATCCATGTGCCCAAAAACTTTAACGAACTCCCCCATGTAATTAAAGGAGTTTACGAATCCCTCCGGGGCGAAGGGGTTATTGAACCTATCCAAGAGCCGGAAGTTCCACCAATGCCGGAAGATTTCGCCAAAGCGGTTGCCCAAGGGAAAGTGCGACGCCCCCGCCACTTTGTCTGCACCATCTCCGACGATCGGGGAGAAGAGGCGGTTTACGCGGGAGTGCCAATCAGTGCCGTTGCCACCCCAGACACCGGTTACTCAATCGGCGATGTAATTACCCTCCTCTGGTTCAAAAAAAGATACCCCCGATGGGCGACCGACTTTATCGAAACCGTTATCAAAACCGTTGCCGACCACGGACCTGCGGTAAGCGGAGCCCACAATGCCAAAGTTACCGCCCGGGCTGGAAAATCTGTGGTTGAAAGTTTGGTAACCGGACTTCTGACCATCGGACCCCGATTTGGTGGAGCCATCGACGGAGCCGCTTACTACTTCAAATATGCCTATGACAATAAAATGAGCCCCAAAGAGTTTGTCAACTATATGAAAAAGAAAGGGATTCCTATCCCCGGAATTGGACACCGGATTAAATCTGTCCGGAACCCCGATAAACGGGTAGAGGGATTGAAAAACTATGCAAGCAAACATTTCCCTGCCACTCCACTTTTGGCTTATGCTCTGGAGGTAGAAAAAGAGACCACCGCCAAAAAAGAGAACCTTATCCTCAATGTGGACGGAACCATCGGAATTTTGATGGTGGATATGTGGCGGGCTTTGGGTTACTCTGAAAAAGAGATTGACGAATTTATCGCCAGTGGAACCCTCAACGCCTTCTTCATTTTGGGAAGAAGTATCGGATTTATCGGACATATCCTCGATGAAAAACGATTGGGTATGCCAATGTATCGGCACCCGTGGGACGATATCCTCTACAAAGTCGACAAAGCGGAGGAGCTTTAATCTCCTCTTTTTCTCTTCTTTTTTACTCCCTCAAATTTTTTCTATTACTTCTGAAATTGAGACACTTTTCCAATTCCATTCTCTCCACTCTTTTTCAAATTGAAAATTGGGCACTTTAAAAATTGGAAAAAAGAGAAGGTGTTCTGCCAATAGAAAAATTCCACTAAATTTTTTCTATTTTACTTGGATTGGAACAAAGCTATCTTTGTCATCTATTTTTTGGGAAGGGAATAAAAATTGGATAAAAAGAGGGTGAATTTTTGGAAACTTTGGGAAATTTTTTAAATTTTTAAATCTCTCTCCTCCAAATTTGAGAACTCCCTTTTTTTCCCACCTTTATCCAAAAAACTCCTTTCCCCACCTTTTTCTACTTCTCTTTTACAGAAATTTCCAGTTGGGGAAGGGAGGGTTCCAGTTGATGAGCCCGTTGGAAACTCCTTTTTGCCCGGTGGAGATGGATTTTCCCTGCCAATCGACAACTTAAC
>PUXY01000030.1 GCA_009659955.1 Campylobacterota bacterium
GAAAAGGGGGGAGAGAGCCGACGGCGGAACGGAAATGGCTCTTCCACCTCCAAAAATGGAAACAAAAATCGCCGGAGTAGAGCCAATCGCCGGAGTTTGACCACACTCCTCTCCAATTTGGAGCAGGAGAAGGGGGAGAAAGAGCCCCCTTCCAAAGAGGTGAAGGGAAGGGAGAAGGGGTATGTCTGGTTTAAAGATCTGAACCGGGCGTTTCAAGAGAATGAAAAAATCCACCAACAACGGCTTACCTCCTTTAACAAAATCAACCACAAAACCCGGGGGTGGATTAAGTTTACTCCATTGGGGGGGTTAGATGAAATTGGGGGGAATTGTGCCGTTCTGGAGACCGAAAATAGTGCCATTATTATCGATTGCGGAATGAGTTTCCCCAAAGAGGATATGTATGGGGTTGATATTCTGATCCCCGATTTCTCCTATCTCCGGGAGATTCGCCACAAATTGAAAGGGTTGATTATTACCCACGGACACGAAGATCACATCGGGGCAGTCCCCTACCTTTTCAAAGAGATTCAAGTCCCCATTTACGGCACCAGTCTCCCGTTGGGTATGATTGAAAACAAATTCCGGGAACATAAAATCCACCACCACCGGAGTTATTTCCGGTCAGTTAAAAAGAGACACCCAATTCAAATAGGGGATTTCCGGGTGGAGTGGATTCATATGACCCACTCCATTGTGGATAGCTCCTCTTTGGCAATTCAAACCCCGGTGGGAACCATTATCCATACCGGAGATTTTAAAATCGACCACACCCCCATCGATGGCTATCCCCCAGACCTCCATCGCCTTGCCCACTATGGGGAGCAGGGGGTTTTGGCACTCTTTAGCGACTCCACCAACTCCTACAAGCCGGGGACAACCCCCTCCGAAAGTGTGGTTGGAAAAACCTTTGAAAATATCTTTATGCAGGCGAAGGGGCGGATAATTATGTCCACCTTCTCCTCCAATATCCACCGGGTCTATCAAGCTATCGTTACCGCCCAAAAATTTAACCGGAAAGTGGCAATTATTGGAAGGAGTATGGAGCAGAATTTGAGTCTGGCAATGGAGTTGGGGTATATCAGATTTGATAAATCGATATTTATTGAGCCGTGGGAGATTGGAAAATATCGGGACGATGAAATTTTAATAGTTACCACCGGAAGCCAAGGGGAGAGTATGAGTGCCCTCTACCGAATGGCGGTGGGAGAGCATCGGCAGGTAAAATTGAAAGAGGGGGATCAAATCATCATCTCCGCCAAGGCAATTCCCGGAAATGAACCGGCGGTTTCAGAATTGATCAATTTCCTCTTGAAACAGGGGGCAAAGGTGGCTTATCAGGAGTTCAGTGAAATTCATGTCTCCGGACACGCCTCCCAAGAAGACCAGAAATTGATGCTCCGACTGGTAAAACCCAAATACTTCTTTCCGGTGCACGGGGAGTTTAACCATTTGGTCAAACATAAAGAGACCGCAATGACCACCGGAATGTCGGAGGAGAATATCTTTATTATGGAAGATGGGGAGCAGTGGGAAATTACCCCCAAACGGGTTCGGAAAGTTGGAAAGGTGAAGGTCGGAAAAATCTATATTGACAACCAACTCAATGAGGAGATTGAGACCGATATTGTCCGGGATAGGCAAAAATTGGCAGAAGATGGAATAATTATTATTGTTGCCCAAATCGATAAAAAGGGACGCAAACTTTTAACCCGCCCCCGGGTGGTTACCTATGGAATTATCCCCGATAAGGAGGATATTAACTTCAATCGGGAGATAGAGGAGATGCTTGCCCACTATCTCCAACACGCCAAAGAGCAGATTTTTGCCCGCCCCCGGAATATGGAGGAGGAGATTCGGAAAATGGTGCGGAAACATATGTATCGGAAAACCAAAAAATACCCCACCATTGTGCCGATGATAAATTTGAAATAGGGGGAAAAGAAAGATGGAAAAAATTGTGGTATTGGACGGGGCGACCTTGGGAAATGTAGACTACTCCCAATTGGAAAAGTTTGGAGAGGTTAAAGTTTACCCCACCACCGCCCCGGAGCAACGGCAAGAAAGGGTCGCCGACGCCACCATTATCGTAACCAATAAAGTGGTTATCGATGGGGAGGTTTTTGATTCTGCTCCCCGGTTGAAAATGGTGCAAATTACCGCCACCGGAATGAATAATGTGGATTTGGAAGAGGCGAAAAAACGGGGAATTGTAGTCAAAAATGTGGCAGGTTACTCCACCGAAAGCGTTGCCCAACAGACCTTGGGAATGGTGTTGAATCTGATTCAAAACCTCAACTTTTTGGATACCTATGCCAAAACCGACTACCCCAACTCCCCAATTTTTACCAAAATTATCGATTGGTGGGAGATTAAAGGGAAACAATGGGGAATTATCGGTTTGGGAAATATCGGTCGCCGGGTTGCAAAAATTGCCGAAACTTTCGGAGCCCGGGTAGTCTACTACTCCACCTCGGGACGGAATTTCAACCCCGATTACCGGAGAATGGAACTGGAGGAGCTTCTTCAAACCTCCCAAATTGTCTCTATCCACGCCCCTTTGACCCCTTTCACCCGGGGACTTTTGGATAAAAAGAGACTCCAACTCCTCCCCGATGGGGCAGTTTTGGTAAATGTGGGACGGGGGGGGATTGTGGTGGAGAAGGATTTGGCGGAGATTTTAAAAACCAAACCTTTACTGGTGGGACTTGATGTATTTGAAAAGGAGCCCATCTCCCCCGATAATCCCCTCCTCCACCTTCCAGAAAATATCCCCGGTCGCCTCCTTTTAACCCCCCACACCGCTTGGACCAGCCGGGAAGCTTTGGAAAAATTGTGGAAAGGGGTGGTAACCAATATTTCCACCTTTTTAGCCCAAACTTCGTCCAATTCTTCCTCTACTCCCGGGGAGGAAAAGAGGAAAAAATTTACCTCCTCTTCCCCCTCCTCCAACCTTTCGACTGCCAACCCCAACCCCCAAAGGGGAGTTTCCACCTCCGACTCCCCCTCCCCCACCGGGGGTAAAAAATGAGTCGGGTAACCTTGATAAAGGAGGCAGACCCCGCCACCGACCGGACTCCCCTCTCGGTGGTAATTTTGACCTCCAATAGTCAAAAGTATCTCCGGCAAGTTCTGGAGTCGGTCAAGTTTGCCGATGAGGTGGTAATTTACGACCAAAAAAGCCGGGATAAAACTTTGGAAATAGCCTCCCAATACCCCAATACCACCATCTACATAGACCCCGATTGGCAGGGGTTTGGGGTCAGGAAACAGAAGGCGGTGGAAAAAGCCCGAAATAGATGGGTTTTTGTATTGGATAGCGATGAAATAGTTACCTCCCCCCTCCGGGAGGAGATTCTCTCCCTCCTCCCCACTCCCCCAAAAGCCAGTTACTTTGTCCCCCGGCTCAACTACTTTTTTGGAAAGTGGGTGGAGTATGGAGGCTTTTACCCCGACTACTCAATCCGGTTTTTCGATAAAACCCGGTGCCAGTTTGATACCCGCCGGGTTCACGAAAAGGTTAAATGCCACCCCAAAGATATCGGCTATTTGAGCGGAGATATTTGCCACTTTGCCTATGAAACCATCTCCCAATTTATCGGGAAACAGAACCGCTACTCCGACACCGGAGCCAAACCCAGTAAAATAAAGGCGGTGATAGCCCCTATTTGGACTTTTTTCAAAATCTACTTCCTCCGGTTGGGGTTTCTGGAGGGGTGGGTAGGTTTCCTTTTGGCTACCCTCTACTCCCAATATACCTTCTGGAAATATGCCAAAGGGACTGAAGCTAAAACCTCCCCCAAATTACCGGAAAAGTATCGACAGAAAAAGGCTATCCCCGCCGGAGATATCTCAACTGGAAGCCATCTCCCCACCGGGGAGAAATCTATTTCTCCCGACTCCCTCTCCAAAAGTGGCTCCGACACCTCCCAAAACTCCCCCACTTCAACCCCCGCCCCTTCCCCCCTCGAAAAGAGGAGTGGAGAGGAAAAGGAGGAGAGTTCCGCCCCTCTCTCTTCCAACTTTTCTTCTCCCCCAGAGGAATTGAACACCGCCTCTATCGGTTCACCCCAAAAGGGGCAAAGAGAGACAGATTTGGAGGGGAAAGGGGATACCACCGGAGTTGACTTAAATTCCAATTCCACTCCGGGAAAAAAGGGGAAATTCTCCTCCTCTACCTCCACCACTGGAGGGAAGAATTGAAAATTTTGGTAATGAAATTCCTCCACATTGGAGACACCCTTTTGACCACCCCTCTCCTCCGGAATTTGAGACTCAATTTCCCCGACGCCCAAATCGATATGGCTCTCAACGCCGGCACCGAAGCCCTCCTCCGGTATAACCCAGATATTTCCAACCTCTACATCTACAACCGCCCCCGGATTAAAAATTTGCCTCTCCCGATTCGCCTCAAGGAGGAGTGGGAGTTTGTCTCCCAATTCCGGAAAAAATACGATATTGTAATCAACACCACCCCCGGAGAGCGGGGAGCAATTATTGCCAAAATAAGCGGGGCAGATATTAGAGTGGGACTCCCCCCCAAAAAGGGGCTTTTCCGCCGGGTTTACAACTTTCCCCTCCCCAGACAGAGCCTCCGACACACCCTCGAAACCAACCTTGACCCCCTCCGGACATTGGGGGGAGAGGTTTACGAAAAACGGGTCTACCTCCACTGGAGTAGGGAAGCGGAAGAGAGGGTCAACCAACTTGACCTTCCCCGGCGATTTGTCCACCTCCACCCGGTTTCCCGATGGATGTTTAAAAGTATTCCGGTGGAGATAGGGGCGAAAATTGTGGAATTTATTGGGGAAAAACTGGGTATTCCGGTGGTTGTTACCTCCGCCCCGGAAAAGAGGGAGTTGGAGCATCTCCAAAAATTGGAGGAGATGGTTGCCCAGAAAGGGGGAGAGTTGATAAATTTGGGGGGGCAACTGGGACTGGAGGAGGTGGCTTACCTCAACTCCCAAGCCCTCTTTTTTGTAGGGGCAGATACCGGCGTAATGCACATTTCCGCCGGGAATGATACCCCCACCTTTGCCATTTTTGGACCCAGTGGAGCTTTCCATTGGGGTCCGTGGGATAACCGGTTGATGGAGTCGGGCTATACCCGCCACCGGGGAATCCAAAAAATGGGTCGCCATCTGGTCTATCAACTGGATTGGGAGTGTATCCCCTGTGGAAAAGATGGATGCAACGGGTCTAAAAAGAGTGAGTGTCTCCTCCAAATTCCCATTGGAGACCTTTTGGAGCAGTTGGAAAGGTGGTGGGAAGGAGTTTTGAAATGAAAATTTTGGAACTGGAGTCCTCCAAAGGGTGGGGCGGACAGGAGAAACGGACTGCCCGACTGGTCAATAATTTGCCCGACGAATTCCAGATTTTTTGGGGGGTCGCCCCCGATAGCCAACTCTACCACCGGCGAAAGGAGATAAGGGGAAAATTTTTCCCAGTGGAAATCAGAAAGAGTTACGACCTAAAGGCTATCTGGAAACTTGCCAATATTATCCGCCGGGAGGGGATAGATATTATCTCCACCCACTCCGGAAAAGATGGGTGGGTAGGGGCAATTTTGGGAAAATTGACCGGCACCAAAGTGGTGAGAACCCGCCACCTCCTCCTCCCAATCCGCTCTCCCCGGAGTTTCAATTGGAGTAGCCGGGTGGTGGGGGTGAGCCAAGGGGTGATTGAAACCCTCAAAAGGGGAGGGGTTGACCCCAAAAAACTCCACCTTATCTACACCGGCATCGATACCGAAAAATTCCGCCCAAACCCCTCCGCCCGCGTCCAATTCCGCCGGGAGATTGGAGTAAAAGAGGGGGAAGTCTTAATCGGAATTGTGGCAGTTCTCCGGGAAGCAAAGAGACACCAAGATTTGATAGAGGCGGTTGCACCCCTCCAAGGGGTAAAACTGGTTATCGTCGGAGATGGACCCCAACGGCACAATTTGGAAAAGTTGATAACCCAAATGGGTCTGGGAGAGAAGGTAAAATTGGTAGGAGCCAGAGACGATGTGGAAAAAATTTACCCTGCACTGGATATTTTTGCCCTCCCCTCCCGCCACGAAGCTTTGGGCACCGCCCTCCTTGAAGCCCAAAGTTCCGGAGTGCCGGTGGTGGGGAGCCGGGTCGGAGGAATCCCCGAAGCCATTGCCGAAGGGGAAACCGGACTCCTTTTTACCCCTCTCAATCTGGAGGAGTTGAGGGAGAAATTGAAAATTTTAATCGACAACCCCCACCTCAGGAAAGAGATGGGCACCGCCGGACGCCACCGGATTATCTCCCACTTCTCCATCACCTCAATGACCACCCAAACCACCCACCTCTACCACCAACTTAAAGAAGAGATAG
>PUXY01000031.1 GCA_009659955.1 Campylobacterota bacterium
CAGTGCTCTTTTTTCTTTATTTGCACTGGGGGGGAAAATTTGTTATAATTCAATTCCTCAATGGAAGAGGGGGCCCCGTAGCTCAGTTGGATAGAGCGCCAGCCTCCGGAGCTGGAGGTCGTAGGTTCGAATCCTGCCGGGGTCACCATTTGTTAAATCAGTTGTTTTTAATGGAATAGATAGAAAGAGAGTTTGAAAAGAGTCTTTATTGAGCTCTTGACATCAATTATCTATTTGGGGTATAATTCCATTCACAAAATATTGGGCTGTCGCCAAGCGGTAAGGCAGCGGACTTTGACTCCGCCATTCGGAGGTTCGAATCCTCCCAGCCCAGCCATTTGGTTGAATTTTTGATTTTAGTGACGCGGGGTAGAGCAGTTGGTAGCTCGCCGGGCTCATAACCCGGAGGTCGTGGGTTCAAGTCCCACCCCCGCAACCATACCTCCTTTGTTTATAGCCTCACCTATTATAATAAATCCTATATTTTTCAAGTTTTGAAGAAAAAGCTTTCAAATTTTTCCATTGTTTTGCTCTTTTGGTTTCCTTTTTTTGGTAAAAAGAGGGATTTGGTTACTTCTCTTTCAATTATTTTTTACCCCAGTTTTTATTTATTTTCTGCAATTGGTTGAGAAAAAATAGAATTTTTTTATTTATCTTTTTAAGAGGAAAATTCGGAAGGAAAAAAAGGGAAGAAATTAATGGGAGGAAGGAAGGGAAAGAGTTTTTGCCCTTTCGCACCCCGGTTGATATCCCAATTTGCAACTTTTTTGGTAAAACTTTAGTGCCAATTGGGGATTGGCGGGGCATCTGATTAGAGCTTTTTTTCCTTCCCACACTTCTCCCAAATAGTAGCAACTTTTACCATCTCCTTTTTTACACCCCTTCTGATAAAGTTCATAGGCTAATCCCACACTGGTTGGGACTCCTTTTCCCTTTTCGTAATTTTCTCCCAAAATTCTACACCCTTCTCCATCACCTTGGAGACATCTTTTTTCAAGTTCTTTTTCTTTTTTTTCCCGGGAAAAGTCGCTTTTTCCCTTCTCCATTTCCATTGTAGCAAGAAGTTTTTCCCGGTAAATATCCCTCAATTTTTCTACCATTCCGCAGGATTTACTATCTCCCAATTCACATCTCTTTTGGAGTTGTTCCCCCTCTTTTTCCAGAGTTAGGCAACTTTCACTGGAGCGGGTCTGAATGCATTGGGTTATCAATTTTTCCCCTTCTTGGAGAGAAAATCCTACTCCCAATACTGGAATAAAAAATAGAATGGGAATTTTTTTCCAGACTGCCATTGCTCTCCTCCTTTATGGATTGGCTCTATTTTAGTTGACAAAAATTAATGGAAAGGAGAAAGGGAAGGTAAAAGAGAGGAATTGGAAAGTGAAGGCAAAAACTTCCTTTTGAATGGAAAAAGGGAAAAAGGTTTGGAAACTCAAATATGTTCTCTTTTTTAAAATCCTTCAAATTCATCATCGGGGAGGAGGTTATCTAAAATTCCGTAAAGTTGGGCAAATTGGATTAACATTCCCACTGCGGTTAAAGCGGATTGGTGTTGGATATATCCGCGGGTTCCGGAAAATTGATATTTTTCAACCCAGATTTGGTATCGATCCCCAACCCCTATATAAACGGTTCCAACCGGTTTTTGGGGGGTTCCGCCGGTAGGTCCAGCGATTCCACTAATGGCGATGCCGTAATTTGCCCGGCTCTTTTCAATAATTCCTTCCACCATTTGGGTTACAACTTCGGCACTGACTGCTCCATATTTTTCCAAACTCCACTCCCTAACTCCCAACCATTTCTGTTTAATCAGATTGGAATAGGTTACCATTCCCCCATCAAATAGGGCACTGGCTCCGGCTACCCGGGTAATATAGGCGGAGACCCTTCCGCCGGTGCAACTTTCGGCAATTCCCACTTTTTTGGGGGGCATTTTTTGGACTAAAAATTTGAAAAGGTCTCCAATTACAATCCTTTTTTCCCGTCGGAGGAGTTTTTGGGCATCGCTTTTGGAGAGGGAGGGAACCCGAACTTCCCAAAAGTTACCTTCCCCTTTGGAGACCCGATAGTTTCCCAAAATTGGGTCCAGAAAATCAACCTCTTTTCTCCCGAAAATGTAGATGGGAATAGAGGTTCTTATCTCTATTTGCTCCAGTTGATTGGGGGTGTAAAACTCTATTCCTTCAGGGCAAAAGTCGGGGATTTTTTCCACAATTGCGACTCCCTCTCCCTTAATCTCCTCTACAGAATCTACAAATTTAATTTCGTCCCACTCATTCCATCGGACCAGCTCTTCCACAATACCCCATCTATATCTCAAATTTCCTACCAGAAATACCCGCCTCATTTTTCAACTCCCATTAAAATACATTATTTTTGTAAATAAAAGAGAAAAGGGAAAAACTATTTGACCACTTCTCCCCTCTCCCATTCACTAAAGGTAAAGTTTCAACTCTCCTCTATTTTAATAAGTTTACAACAAATTTCGAAAGTTATCTTTTCTTCCTCCCCCTTTTGATTCTGTTTTTGGGAGGCTTTGGGGAGAAGGGGAAATTTTCCCAAAATAATTCTTTTAAAGTTTTAAAGAAAGGTTTCTCATTTTTATCACAATTTTCTATTTTTGGAGTTAAATTTTCCTCCTCTTTTCCTCTCCCTTTTCCAATTCCAACTGAAAATATTCAAATAGGAACACTTAAATTTTAACACTTTTGGTATTTGCCCGTTTATAAATGGAACTGGCTTCCCGGGAATAATTTGCCCCCTCAAAACCTATCAAAGGGGGGTGGATTGTAACCGGACTCCGGGCGTGTCTCCGGGTTCTAATCAACACAAGTGTGGCTTTTTTTCCCAATCGGGGGTGGAAAAAACGGAGGTCAGTAATTTTCAAGGGGGGAGGCAAAGTGGCGACAATTTTATCAATTTGCCGGGCGTCGTAACAGAAGATAAACTCCCCCCTCTCCTTCAAAAGTTGGTTTACTTTTTGGAAAAAGGGAGCCATAGGAAGGTGTTCCTGATACCGGGCTATCTCTATCGACCTATTTTCGCTTTTGAGGGTGGAGGGATAGAAGGGTGGGTTGGAGATTATAAAATCGAAATTCCGGGGGGGAAGATTAAGTTGAAGAAAATCCCCTTCTATGACCTCCGCTTCCAACCGGTTTGTTTCCAAATTCTTCCAGATGAATTTGACCATTTCCGACTGTTTTTCTACAATTGTCAATTGGATTTGAGGAAAGTCCCGTTTCAGAAGAAGTCCCAAAACCCCGCACCCTCCTCCCACTTCCAAAACTTTTCCCCGGGGCACAAAATTGGAGATAAAATCGTAAAGGAAAAGGGTATCACTATTGTAACAATACCCATTTTCTGGTTGGTAGAGTATCACCACCCACCTCCATTGCCTCCCATATATTGATTATAGTAGTAAATTCCCACTCCTATTAAAATTGCCACAATCAAAACCACAAAAAAGACCAACACTTTATTTATCGGTTTTTGTCCGGTTACCTCTCCGGTATCTCCATTGATATAGACATTATACTCTTTCCCTCTCCATTTGACAGAAAAGTGGAAAACGGGCACCAATAGATACCCATTTTGAATATCAAACCACTCTTTGGTATATTCCCAAATCCGTTGCCGGTCTCCTCCAATATCCCGGCGGATAGCGTTTCTAATTCTCCCCTCCAAACTCCCTTGAACTATTTTGAGGGCGGTGGAGTTATCGATTTTATACTCATACCCCTCACTTCCTGCCAAAGGTTCCCATTGGAATTGGACACTCTTTGCCAAATTCCATTGCATTCTGGAGAGGTAGATTTGATCACTCCGGCGGTTAAAATAGCCAATATATCCTATATTTCGAAATTTCAAATCTAAACTTCCCCGGACAGGATACCACTCCACCCGTTCATACCGCTCCATTTTCCCATTTCTTTCAATATACTCATATCGGACTTCTCCCCGCTCCCCACTATACTCCACATAGCAGTTGAGGTTAAAAAGCCACATTGGGTAGTAGTAGGAGGTTACCTCTTTATATTTTTGGAGCTCTTTTTTGAAACTGCCATAGACAAAGAAACCGCTTTTGAGGAACTCCACCCCCTTTTGGTAGGCTTCTTGGGGAGAGAGGGAAAAAGGCACCATTACTGGAGGTTTCAAGGGGTTAAAAAATTCTCCCAACAGGGGAGCTTTACAATAGGGACACCTCATCGCAATTCCCCTCTCCGGTAAAGGGGAGGTGGCACCACAGGAGGGGCATTTTACATTTACTTTCTCCTCGGCTACAGGATAGTGGACAAAGGGGGTATACTCCACCGGGTGGGGGTGATAATGGAGGGGAGTTTGGTAGTTGCAGTAGTCGCAAACCAACCGCCCCTTTCTAAAGAGAAGATAAGACCCACAAGAGGGGCATTTGTAACTTTTCCCTTCCAGATTTACCTCTTTGGGAGGAGTGGAACTGGAGGAGGTTTGGGAAGAGTTCTGGGAGGTGTTTTGAGAAGAGTATGGGTTAAAATTTTCCAACATTCATCGCCCTTTTAATTTAAAAACTTGGAGGTGGAGGTGGGGGAGTTTGGGAAAAAAGGTCTGGAAGCAACTCTTTCGCCCTTTTCCAATTCTCCATACCTTTTTTCCAAAGGTAAGTGCGGGGGGTAATTTTCCCCTCCTCTACCATTTTTACCAATTGGGAAAAGGTGTAAGGACCTTTAGCCTCTCCATTGACCGCTACAAAAAATTTCTCTTGGGGGGGAGGGGGAGGTGGGGTAGGGGTGCCGGAATTTTCCCTTCCTCCACTTTTTTCCCTTCCCGGCTGGGGAGAGCCTTCTCCAGAGAAACTGACTCCTCCACTAATTCCTCCATTTCCTCCCCCATTGTTACCGGTTTGTCCCGGGAAAATGCCACCCATATTGGAGTTATTCCCTTTAACTCCACCCCCTCCACTTCCGAAAGTTTGGGCAAATTTTCCTCCCAATCCCATTCCGATCCCCATTTCTATAAAACTATTTCCTCCTCCACTTCCCCCTTTTTCCAGACCTTGGGCAGTTTTATATTTGATATATTCGTCCATATCGCCCAAAATGTTTTGACTGACCCGGTCTTTGATGGCGTCCATAATCTGGTCAGGTAAAGAGACATTTTCAATTACCAATTTCTCCAAAGAGAGTCCGTAACTTTCAAAAAGGGGTTGGAGATATTGCCGGAGTTTTTCTCCAATTTCCCCATAATGGAGTGCCAATTGGGGAACAGAAATTCCCAACTCCCCAATGGCTTTGGGAAGATTGGAGACAATTAAATTTGCCAATTGCCCTTTAATTTCATCGGTAGTAAAGAGTCCGTCGGTTCCCACCACCTCTTTCAAAAGTTTTTGGGGGTCTTTGACTCTAATTTCAAAGGTGCCATAAGCTTTAATTGGCACCATTCCAAATTGGGCATCGGGGATTAGAACTTCCCCCTTTGTCCCCCATTTCAAATCGGTAAATCGGGCGGTGCTTACAAAGTAAACCTCCGCTTTAAATGGGGAATTGAAGCCGTGATCCCAATGTTGTAAAGTTGTGAGAATAGGAAGGTTCCGGGTCTCCAATACATAAGTTCCGGGTCCAAAAGTATCGGCTATTTGTCCCTCATTTACAAAGACTGCCACCTGTCCGGGGCGAACAATCAATTTTGCCCCATACTTAATTTCATTCCCTTGCCGTTGAAACCGATAGACAATAGTATCGTGGCTATCATCTAACCACTCAATCACATCTATAAATTGCCCCTTCAACCAATCAAAAAATCCCATACCACCTCCTTTTGCTACTTTACTTTTCCAATTTTACCAATTTGGGGTGGAGTTCCCACTCCTTCCAACTCCAGTTTCCCTCTCCACTTTTGTTAAAATTGATAAAAAAGAGGGGTTGAAATGACCTTTTCACTCTCAAAGTCCGGTGAAATTGCCAATTTGAAGGAACTTTCCATTCCCCAACTGGAGCAGTTGGCAAAGGAGATTAGAGAAAGAATTCTGGAAGTTGTCTCTCGGAATGGGGGGCATTTGAGCTCCACACTGGGAGCGGTGGATTTGATAATCGGAATGCACTATGTTTTTGATGTAAAAAAAGACCCTTTTATCTTCGATGTAAGCCATCAAGCCTATGCCCATAAACTTTTAACCGGCCGATGGAAGGAGTTTGACACCCTCCGGCAGTTTGGGGGGTTGAGTGGATATACCAAACCCTCCGAAAGCCCCTATGATTACTTCAGTGCAGG
>PUXY01000032.1 GCA_009659955.1 Campylobacterota bacterium
GGTAAAAGAGAGATTCTCTATTCTCTCCTCTTTTTTGGTCAATTTCAGAATAGAATCTATTCCAATTTTTTGAGTAAAGCTCAAATTTTTGCTCAAATTTTTAACTTGTGGAATTGGAGTGGAAAATATTTTTTAATTTTAAAATTGGAGATTGTCCAATTTACAGAACTCTTGACAGATTAAAAATTTTGAACTATAATTTTTTCAATTAAAACAGAAATGGATTGGGAAGAAACACCTCTTTGAGGTTGGACAATTCCGAAATTTCGGGATTGAGGTTTCAAAATTTCCGATAACTCTTATCCTTTCAACCGAACCCTCCGGGGATTGAAACAATCGCTTTCAACATCTGTGTGGTCGTCTTTTGTTTCACTTTAAACCGAACCCTCCGGGGATTGAAACTTTATAAGATACCTCAAGTCTGAATCATCGGAAGAGCTTTCAACCGAACCCTCCGGGGAAAAGTTTACTTTTTCAAATCTCTCCAAATTTTCCTTCCAAATTTTTACGACCTCTCCAAATGCAAAGAAAAAATGGGGAATTCTCCATCTCCTTTGAGTTGAACCCTCCGGAAAATTTCCCGGTGTGTCTTTGGGAAAAGAAAGAGTTTGACCAGATAAACCAAAAGGAAATTGGAAAAGTGGAGAGAGAAAAGGAAAATTGATTTCTTTTTTTTTACTTTGAGGGCATATTCCAGTCGATTTTTTCTGAAAAATCAATTTTTAAAGATTAAAAAAAATGTGCATTTAAGGTATGCATTTTAATCCCCTCAAAGAGAGGTGTAAAATGGTAAATAATGGAGATTTGAGGAAAAGGGGGATTAAAGCGATTGAGGAAGAGATGGAAAAAAATGGAATAGTTACTTTGGGTTAGGGAAAAGCTAAAAGAGCATATCGATAATCCCCAAAGGGTGCTATAGGTTGTAAAATTTTGGAGAGGTGGAGGGAAAAAATAAAAGGAGTAAAAAGAAAAGGGTAAAAGAGGAGTATTTTCTTCCTCCCGCCGGGGAGAGACTTGAAAATTACCCCATTTCCTGTCCCCAAATCAGAAATTTTTGTTTAACTCGTTGATAAAGCCTTTCCAACTCTCCTCTTTTTCGGTGTCAAATCAAAAACTTTTGCCAGTGGGATTTGGGGTGGGAAGTCCCCTCCCAGATTTTACCCCCTATATTTACTTTGCCGGTGGGAAATCGGCTATAGGAGGTAACCAAATCGGCTCCCATCTGCTCCAACTCCCCTTTTCCTTTTATCTCCATTAACCCGACGGGACCCGGGAATTGGGGGAGAAGAGGAATAAATCTATCTCCCTGATACTTTTTTAAAATCCGATTTTCCTCCTCTTTTCGGGAGATAATAAATCTACACCCATCAATTTCAAAATGGCGACCTACCCGGAGAATCGGAATTTCCGCCGGCGTAATTCTCCCCAACTTTTTCAACCGCCGGGAGAAGGAGATATCGGTCAAAAGGCACCCCCCCGCCGGGGATTCAAACCCCTCCAGTTTATACTTTTTTGCCAATTTCAGTTGCCGGCTCCGCTCCCGTCCCCGGATATCCAGAAGTTTTGCCCTCTCAATCCACCCCTCTTTTTCGGGCAAAGTCGGGGGAAGGAGTTTGGCACTCAAGGGGCGAACTACCAACTCCCGCCCCTCCCCCACCAATTTCCCCACACTATTGAGAGCCGGGAGCCGTTGGCTCATTGGGCGTTGTCCTACCACTTCCCCGGTAATTACAAATTTGCCCCCCACCTTCTCCATCACCTCCAACCCTTTCCGAATCATAAAACTATGGCAATCTATACAGGGATTCATATTTTTCCCATATCCATATTTGGGGGTAAAAAGGATACTCTCCAGATACTCCTCCACCCCGTCGACAATCTCCAACTCTATCCCCAACTCCTCCGCCAGTTTCTGGAGTTGGTTCACCTTTTGGGGGTTGGATTCAAATCCGATATCCACATAAACCCCCACCACCTCAACCCCCTGCTCCTGAATTACTTTTATTGCCAGTGCACTATCCAAACCTCCGCTAAAGAGTGCAACCGCTCTCATCAATCTCCCCTTTTTTCAATTCTTGAAGGCACTTTTTTATCTCCTTTGCCCTCTTTATCTTCTCTTGGAGGGGCAAAGGGCTAATTTTTATCTGCTCCAAAAGTTGCCGGTAATATTGCCATAAAAGGACAGAAATTTGCCTTTTCAACTCCGATTGGCTCTGGGTGGGAACCCCCTCCAGAAGGCTCAATTCCACCACTTTAGGGTGTTCCAATTCCCCCCGGTAAACCGCTTCCAACTCCTCCCTATGGTGCCGGAAAACCTCCGGGGGGAGTATTTCAACCACCCAATCTATCCAGTCGGGGTGCTCCACCAAAGTTTTTATTACCACCGCCTCCCCCAAAATTATCCGCCGGGGGAGGGGAGAAGTGGAGGGAGAAGAGACAGAGGAATCAGACTTTTTAGAAAAGGGAGAAAGGGGGGGAGATTGGGTGGGAAGAGGGGTATTGGAAATAGTATGGGTGGGGTTTTGTGAAAATGAACCGTTGAAAGAGGGGGTGGAAAAGTTTTCCGGGGGGAGAGAGCTCCCTTTGGAACGGGTGGGGGTTGAAGTAGGGGAAAAATTCCGATTTTGTGAGGGAAAGACTCTGGAACTTTTCCCCTTCAAAACCTCCCCCAAACTTACCCCAAACTCCACCGCCACCAGTTGGGCAAACTCCTCTTTGAGAAATTGGGGAAGGGAGAGGGTGTAGTTTTTCAACTGGAGAAAAGCCCGATGCTTCTCCACCGGATTTTTCAAATTGTAGTGGCGGAGGGTCTCCTCCAGAATAAATTGGGGGAAGGGTATCGGCTCTTTCAAAAGCTCTTGGGGATCTCTCCCCGCCGCCACCCAGTCCGCCGGGTCTTTTCCCTCTGGGAGGAGGGCAACCCCCCCCTCAAAATAGTTCCGGTGGAGGAGTTGGGCTCCCTTGAGCCCGGCACTCCGTCCGGCGGAGTCCCCGTCGTAAAGGAGAATTACCCGGCTCTCCAACTTTTTCAACTGGGGGAGATGCCCCGGAGTGAGGGCGGTTCCCAAAGTGGCAACGCTATTCTCCACCCCCCCTTGATGGAGCATAATTACATCAAAATACCCTTCGGTAATAACTATCTCCCTCTTCCGAACCACCTTCTCCCGGGCAAGGTGGAGTCCGTAAAAGGTTCGGGATTTGTTGAAAAGGGGGGTATTGGTAAAGTTGATATATTTTGCCGGGTGGTCTCCGAGGGTGCGTCCCCCAAAGGCAATCACCTGCCCCCCGGGGGAGTGGATTGGAAAAGTTATCCGTTCAATCAACCGGGGGTAATACCCCCTTTGCCCCTTTACTATAACCCCCGTCCTCTCCAATTCCGGAAAGGAGAGCCCCGCCTGTTGGAAAAAGTGGAGTTGGGTTTGGGAGTCGGGGGCGTAACCCAGTTGAAATTTTTCGATGGAGGTGTCGGTAACCCCCCGCTTTTTAAGGTAATTGTAAGGGAAGGTATCGGGGCGGAGTTGGGAGATGTAATACTCCGCCACCCGTTGGAGGAGGGCTTTACTCTTTCCACTCCCCCGGCGGTCGGAGGTGTATTCCAGTTTGTAGTTGTAGAGGGACGCCAACTTTTCCACCGCCTCCGGGTAGGAGACCTTTTCATACTCCATAATAAATTTAATGGCGTCTCCGGAGGCTCCACACCCAAAGCAGTGGTAAATCTGTTTGGAGGGGCTCACATAAAAAGAGGGGGTTTTTTCGGCGTGGAAGGGGCAAAGGGCTACATAGTTTGCCCCCACCTTTTTCAATTGGAGGTAATTGCCAATTACATCGACAATATCTACAATCGCCTTGAGCCCCTCTATCGACTCCGGTTTAATCATTCTCCTCTCCCTCCTGCTCTGGTAGTGAAAGGGTAGCAAATCAATACAACAGACCCCCTCCCTCTTCAAATTAAAAAATTGAAAGGAAAAGGGAGTTAAATTTCTGAAAATAGGGAGTTCAAATTGTTACTTTTTTACTCTACTTTCCAATAAGAAAAAATTATTATTTTTTCCTCTCAAAAGTAGAAAATTCGCAAATAGGTCAGAATCAAAGGAGTTTTTTCCTATTGAAAGGAGGTTTTCTTCTCTTTAACAATCAATATAATAGATAATGAAAAAACACTTTTTCAAAGGAGGAGAGCAATGAAAAAAACTATTTTAGGAGTAATCTGTTTTACGGCTATTGTGGCGTTTGGGGCAACTACCACCGGAAACGGAACTGCCCAAGGGGCATCTGCAAATCCCCAAGATATTAAAAAGAAAAAGATGAAAATTATCTCCCTAATTGAGCAGACTTCTCCCAAAATTCCTTTAATGATGAAGATGCCAAATCTGAAAATAACCCCCAAAAAGGGGAATTAAACCTCCACTTTTTCCAAAAAAGGGTAGTAGTTTATCAGGGGAAGGGTATTCTCTTCCGGGGTGATGAGGTAGACTTTATCCCCTTTGGTTGCCAAATTGAAAAGGTCAATGGGGGCGTCCAAATTGAGGGCTTTAAATCCTCTCTCCCGGAGGTAGTAGATGGATTTTACATCATTTACCGCAAAGAGGGTTTCATTGGGGTCGAGTCCCTTCTCTTCCATCAGTTCAACCCCTCTTTTTAACCGCTCTTCCCACCGGTTATCTCCGGTAAAAATATAGATATAGTTCATTTTACTCCCTTTCTCTTTTCTCCTCTTGTTGGAGTTGGAATAATCCCCTTATAGCACAAATTTGGCTAAAATACCTCCAATTTTGGTTGGGAAAAGGGCGACAATGGAGAAAAAATATCGATTGGTAATAGCCAGTGGCAATCGGGGAAAAATTAAAGAGATTGGGGAAATTTTGGGAGTGGAGCCAATTCCCTACTCCCAACTTCTCCCCGATTTGGAGATAGTGGAAGATGGAGATAGTTTCAAAGCCAACGCTATTTTAAAAGCCCGGGGAGTATGGGAGGGACTCCGGAAAAAATATCCCGGTGAAACTTTTTTGGTGCTATCCGATGATAGCGGGTTGGTGGTGCCCCTCCTCAACGGAGCCCCCGGCATCTACTCCGCCCGCTATGCCGGCGAGAGTGCCACCGACAAAGATAATCGGGCAAAGTTGATAAGGGAGCTCAAAAAGAGAAGAGTAACCCGCACCCCCGCCTACTATGTGGCGTCAATTGGATTGGCTACCCCGTGGGGGGTCTGGACTTCCCACGGCTTTATGTATGGGGAAGTGATAGATGAGGAGAGGGGAGAAGAGGGGTTTGGTTACGACTTTCTCTTTATCCCCAAAGGGTTTGATAAGACTTTGGGGGAGTTGAGCCCCCAAATTAAAAATCGCCTCTCCCACCGGCGAATGGGGTTGGAGGGGATTAAACCGGTTCTCAAGGTGATGGAGCAATGGCTCGGAAAGTTTTAATTGTTGGAGCCGGTATAGTTGGGCTCACCTTTGCCTCCAATTGGCTCCGGCGGTTTCCCGGGGACAAAATTACAATTATCGATAAAGAGCATCGGGAGTGTTTCCACGCCAGTGGGAGAAATAGCGGAATTCTCCACGCCGGATTTTACTACAATACCGACTCCCTCAAAGCCAAATTGACTGCCCGCGGTAACCGGCTGATGAAGGAGTTTTGTCGGCAAAATGGGGTTTTTGTCAATGAAACCGGAAAATTGGTGGTGGCAAAAAATGAAAAAGAGGTTGGGGTATTGGAAGAGCTTGCCCGGCGGGGGGAGGCGAATGGTGCCGGCACAACTCTAATTTCTGCCCAAGAGGCGGAGGAGATTGACCCCAATGTTAAAACCTATCAAAAAGCCCTCTGGTCTCCCCATACCGCTTCAGTCGACCCCAAAGAGGTGTGTCAGAAATTGAAAGAGAATTTAAAAAAAAGGGGGGTGGAGTTCCTTTTCAATACCAGATTTGAAGAGTATAAGGGAAATTATGATATTTTGGTAAATAGTGCCGGACTTTACGCCGACAAAATTGCCCACCAATTTGGGGTGGGGGAGCGGTATCGGGTAATTCCCTTCAAAGGGCTCTATCGGCGATATTTGGGGGAAGATAGAATTAAAACCCAAATCTATCCGGTGCCCAATATTAAAAACCCCTTTTTGGGTGTCCATTTCACCCTTTTGGCAGATGGAAAAATAAAAATAGGTCCCACTGCTATCCCTGCCTTTTGGAGGGAAAATTACAAGGGGTTCCAAAGATTCAATTTTTGGGAGATGATAGAAATAGTTGGGTTGGAGTTGAAACTCTTTCTAAAAAACTCCTTTGGCTTTAGAGACCTTGCCCTCTATGAAATGCAATTCTACCTCCCCGGGCGGTTGGTGGAGGAGGCGAAAAAGTTGGTAAAGAGACTTCGGGGGGAGTTTGCCCCTTATCCCGCCGGAATTAGAGCCCAATTGGTAGATTTGGAGGAGGAGAAATTGGTAATGGATTTTCTGGTGGAGTATCGTCCCAATCAAATCCATATTCTCAACGCCGTCTCCCCCGCCTTTACCGCCAGTTTTGCCTTTACCGATTGGGTAATAGAAAAGTTTCTCTCCAAAAAAGGGGAAAAACCTCCGGTTTAAAGGGGAAAAAATAGAAAATCTTCTTCTTCACCCCTCCCACTCCCCAAAGGGAAGGATTTTGGAGGGAATAATTTCCACTTTTCCAGTGGAAGAATAGGGGAGAAACTCCAGTTGCACCCCCAAAATTTCAACCCCCTTTTTTTGAGCCAGATTTAAAGTGGAGTGGAGTTCCGGATCCCTCTTCTTATAAATTCCAAACCGGGTGCAAGGTTGAAAAAGGAGAAAGAGGAGAGTTGCCCGCTCTCCCATCTCCACCCTCTGGGTCAATTCCCCAATGTGGCGACTCCCTCTGGTGGTGGGGGCATCGGGAAAGAGACACCACTCCCCCAGTAAAAGGTTGCACCCTTTTATTTCAACCCAGTGGGAGGTGTCAACTAAAAAATCGATGCGACTCTTTCCGACCCTTTTTTCCCTCTGGATTTTGGAAGGGATATATCCCAAAATCCCCCTTTTAATCAACTCTTCTCCAATTGGGGAGTGGAAGGAAGGATTCAAAAAAACCGGGCGGTTTTGATACTCTACCCCTAAAAGTTTGTAGTCCAATTTTCCGTTGGGGTTTGCTCCCAAATAGACCTTTGCCCCTTTTATGAGAAGTTCCCGGAGGCGACCGGTGTCGGCAATATGCACCCGATGCTCTTTTCCCTCCACTTGAACTACTCCAATAAACCGGTTGGGACGCTCCAAAAATTTTCCCTCTGCTACAACTTCTATTGGTAAAGGAATAGGCTCAAAAAGCCTATTGGAAAAAGTAATTGGTTTCATAATTTTTCCTTATTTCAAATTTCCGGTTTTAATAAATTCTACTCTATAATTCAGACCCTCTCCATCGGGGAGGTAATGGAAATATTTTTTAAAGGAGGTCCAATGAAACAGGTGCTATTTTCGGAAAAATATCCAATTTTTATTTTGGATATCTACAAAAATGAGACTACTTACAAAAAATGTAGTGAAATTATCGAGTTTTTCCGTCAAAAGATAGAAGAGCACCCTACTTGTCGCTATATTGGAGAGTTTGATCACTATAACCATACCAGAGAGATTGGAGGGGAAATTGCTCCGGAAATTGAAGATTGTAAATTGATACTTTTCTGCTTTGGAAATAAATTGGGAGATGGGAAAATTCCGGCAGTGCGTCCCCGGAGTATAGGGGTAACAGAGTTTGATGATAGGTTTGAAATTGCTTTTTTGGAAGCCCCTGCATTAATTGCCAATGATGTAATGGAAGGGTGGGTTAAAGAGTTGCGGAATATTGTGGAGCACCAAAAAGAGGAGGGGAGGGAGTAAAAATTTCCAATGGGGAGGGGGAAGAAAAAGAGAGGGGTAAAATAGAAAAGGAGAAAAGAGTTGGGGAGGGGATTAAAAGGGAGAAGATTAAATATGTTTGTAGAGTCTCTCCAATCCTTTTTCGTAAATCCGTCGGCTTCCTTTCACTTCCATAGTCAAAGGGTCAAAGAAGAGGATATTCTGTTTTACCATTTTATTAACCACTTCCAATTGCTGTTTTTTATCCAAGTTGATGTAATAAACTCCCTTTTTGGTTATCTCTTCGGCAATTGTCAAAAGGAGTTGGAGTTCTTCTTCATTGAGGTCCCGGAGAACCACTTTTTTTATTTCGGCAAATACCCGTTGAATCTCCTTCTCCAGATACTCTTCCACCGCATTGAGGGTAAGTCCCTCTTTCTTTTGAAGTTGTTTTGCCAACCAACCTTTAATCCCCTTTTCTTCAATTTTTACTTTCCACCCCCGCATAATCAACTTCCACAAATCTGGGAATGCTCCTCCAATCACATCCCAGATTTTTTTAATTACTATTTCTTCGGTGTTGGGGTAGTAGAAGAGGATTAAATTTCTCATATCTTTATAGGAGAGGTGGTCTACTTTGAAAAATTCTCCCCGTTCGCGGAAAATAGGGTCATTGTAGAAATGATTGATAAAAAAGTCATAGGAGGAGGTAATTACAACCCGGGCATATTCGGTTTCAGTTCCGATTCTGATAAGAAAATTGAGGAAAAGGTCTATTAACTTTTTCTGTTTGGAAGGGGTAATAACCCCTTCCAACATTTGAATCTCTTCCACAATCAAGAGGACTTTAGTCCCTTGCTTTTGGTAAATTCTCTTTACCTCCTCTTCAAAGCCGTAAAAAATATTGCCGGCAGATTTGATTCTTTCCACCGCCTCTTTATCAAAGGGGTCTTTGGAGTTGAGAAGGGCAAACTGGAGGTCATTGATACTATCAACCAAAAAGCTTCGGAAGTTGATATATTTGGGGTGGAAAGCGGGGGCTTTTTTTTCACATTTACCGATAATGGTTCTAATAACTTTTACAACTCTCTTTTCTTTTTTAATTTTTGTAAAGAGTTGTTCCAAAATGAAACTTTTCCCCGACATTCGGGGTCCGTAAACAAAGATAAATTTTTCCGGGTTTTGCTTAATTAGATTTATCAATTGCCCCACCTCTTTCCGGGGCACCATTTTCCACTGCTTTTGGGTTTGAGCCAATAGATTTTTCCGGTAAAGCATAACTTCCCGCTGTTTCATTGCCCGCCGTTTGGCTCTGGCGGCTTTCCGGGCTGCCCGTTTCAGTTTGATACATTCGGGAATCTCTTTGAGTCTTTCCCATAAGAGGTATTGATTCATCTTATCCCCCTATTTGCCAACGCAAAAATTTCCAAAAAGTTTATCCAACATTTCGTCAAATTCAAAGGGGCGGGTAATTTGGGAGATGGAGTTTATTGCCTCTTGAATTTGATAACTGAAAAGCTCCAACTCCCCGGTTTGGAGAAATGGGTAGGCGTTTTTCAACGCCTCCAAACTCTTTTTTACCGCCTCTATCTGTCTGAGAGAGGCTAAAATAAGACTCTCTTCATCTCCCCGATTTTCCAAAATTCTCTCCAGTTGGTGAATGAGGGGAGAAATATCCCCTTTGGCACTTATCTCCACCACTGGGTAGTTATATTTTACCAATTCCGGTCGGATTTTCTTCTCCAAATCGGGGTTGAGGTCTATTTTATTTATTACTATTATTCCCTCTTTCCCACTTTGGGCTACCAGATTGAGTATCTCTTTATCCTCTTGGGTAAAATCTGTTCCATCAATTACCATCAAAACAATATCGGCTTCCCCAATAGCCCTTTTACTCCTTTCCACTCCTATTTTTTCAATCTGGTCAACTGCCTGTCTAATTCCGGCGGTATCTACGATTCTAATTAGATGGGTTCCGATTTGGATATCTTCTTCAATGGTATCCCGGGTAGTTCCTGCAATTTCACTTACAATTGCCCGATTCTGATTTAAAAGCCGGTTGAGGAGTGAACTCTTCCCCACATTTGGTTTCCCTACAATTGCTACTTTGTATCCGGAAATTGCCCCCTGTCGCCGTTGGCTACTCTCCAAAAGCTCTTCCAACCTCTTTATTATCCGGTTCAATTTTTCCCCCATCTCCTTTTCCAGATATTCCGGTAAATCCTCCTCTGCATAATCGATAGAGACTTCGGTATATGCCATCAATTCAATCAACTCCTCCCGCACCTTTTCCACAAACTCTTTCAATTCTCCGGCAAGATGGCGGGCAAGGAGTCGGGCTCCTTCGGTAGATCTGCTTTCGATAAGTTGGGCTATCGCCTCCGCTTGGGAGAGGTCAATTTTTCCATTGAGGAAAGCCCTTTTTGTAAACTCCCCCGGTTGAGCCAATCGGGCTCCCCCTTTTACCAACTCCTCCAGAATAGCCCGGGTAACTCCCACTCCCCCGTGGCATTGGAATTCCACCACATCTTCTCCGGTAAAAGAGCGGGGAGAGGGAAAATAGATAACCAACCCAATATCTATCAATTCCCCTTCCAATGAGTAGATTTTAGAAAGAGTAGCATAACGGGGGATTAAATCTTTTCCCCGGAGAAGTTTTTGAGCCAACCGGTAAGCATCGGGTCCAGAGACCCGGAGAATAGAGATTGCACCAACCCCTTTAGGAGTCCCAATTGCTACTATTGTGTCCATAGAAAGGTCTCACTACTACAAATTTTTCTCCATTTATCTCTTTTACTTTAACATATTTGTGGGGAAACTCTTTTCTCAAGAGTTCTTGGGCAAGGTAAGGAAGGAAACCTTTGAGGGCTGGAGTGCGTCCACTCCCTTCCTCCAATACCTGTTGAATGGTAGGGGCTATCAATTTTTTTACCATTTCAGTTTGGTTTTGGAGAAAATCCCCCACCTCCAAACGGAGTTTTAATCTATATTTTTGATGGAGCCACACAAAGAGGAGGGTATTGAGACTGGCATACCGATACCCTTCCCGTCCAATTAAAAGGGAGTTATCGGGTCCATCTATTCTAATAAAGACCCTTCCATCTGGGTCAAAGGAGACCTCTTTTACCTCCACATCGAAACAACTGACCTCTATCAATTTTCCCACTTCCCTTCCAATCTCCTCCAATATAACTTTTTCCCAATGGTCTCCACCTTTCCAATGGGGAAATGGAGGTCTGGTGGAGAGAGATTGGTTATCGGTAGAGGAGGAAGTCTCTTTCTGGAGAGATGTTGCCCCCCTTTCCCGCTCCCGGGAGAGGAGAGAAGCGAATCTTCCTGCAAATCCTCCGGTTCTATGCTCTTCCATTTCGGCGGAAGAATAGGAAGAGAGATGGGAAGGGTGGGTAGATGGAGAGGAGTGGGAAAAGCTCTCCTCCGGTGGAAAATTGACTCCCTCCCTTTTCCATTCTCCCTTTTCTCCGGGAGAAAAAGGGGGAGCTTTTTTCGACAAATGGGAGGAATTATAAAAACTTTTCCCTTCCCTTTCAAATTGGGAAGAGAAACTTTTCTCTTCTGGGGAAGAGTAGCTCTCTTTCTCTCTTTTTTCTTGGAAAGGGGTAGACTCTACCCGACTGGAATATCTTCCTTCATTGTAAGATTTTAGCCCATTCTCCCTTCTATTTGTGGGGGAGGAGTAATTGGAAGAGTAGTTTTCAAAGGGGGTTTCTTCCCTTTTTTCCAAATTTTCCTGTCTGTGAGGGGTAGAAATTTCCTCCCTTGGAGATAGGTAGCTTTCTCCATTTTTCCCCTGTTTAGTCGCCCCAAAGGAGTGGGGCTTTTGGGGGGAAGTCTCTTCTGGTAAATCTACTTCAATAATAGCCTGTTTTTTGAATAAAATCCCAAACACCCCTTTGGAGGGGTATTGAATTACCCGATAGTTGAGGGAAGAGATGGAAACCCCCACCTCCTCCGATGCTTTTATCATTGCTTCCTCTAAAGTTTCCCCTTCAAATCTCATTTTCCTCATTTTTGCACCTCCATTTTCCGGTGCTCCATCAATTTATTGATTATCCATTGTTGGAGAAGGGAGAGAAGATTGTTGGTAGTCCAGTAGAGCACCAATCCTGCTGGGAATGTAGCCATTAGGAAAGTAAAGAGAAGTGGGAGAAATTTGAAAACTTTCTCCTGCATCGGGTCTTGGAAATTGGTTGGAGTCAATTTTTGATGTAGATACATTGTAATACCCATTAAAATTGGGAGGATAAAGTAGGGGTCCATTTCAGATAAATCCTTAATCCAAAGGAAATGGGCACCTTTCAACTCAATAGAGTAGAGGAGAAGTTTGTAAATTCCATAGAAAATTGGAATTTGGAGGAGTAGGGGGAGACACCCTCCCAAAGGATTGGCATTGTGTTTTTTGTAAAGCTCCATCATCTTTTTTTGGAGAGTAGTGGGGTCTTTTTTATACTTCTCTTGAATCTCTTTCAATTTTGGTGCCAACTCTTTCAGTTTATACATACTCACCATTCCCTTCCAAGTTAGAGGGAAAAGCACCAATCGCACCAAAATCACCAGAAGAATAATTGCCAATGCCCAACTATGGACTACCTTATATAGCCAGTCCAATAAAAGGAAAAGGTTCCGGGCGAAAAAGGTTCCCAACCCATATTGGACTACATCTATCAATTCCCGGTCGATACTTGCCAATCTGTCTACATATTTTGGACCAATATATCCGGTAAATTCTCCATTTCCTTTCAACTCCACAAAGGGAACAGGGTTTCCATTTTTGGAGCCTATTACAACCGGAAAGCCCCCTTTGGAAAAGAAGAGAGAGGTGTAATATCTATCAAAGCCGGCAACCACAATTGCATCGGAAAATCTTTCCGGCTCCGCATCTCCATCTTCTATAATTCTCAATTTTCCACTTTTCAGTTTCACCAATACTCCGTGGATAGTTAAATTATCCACCGCCCCTTGGGGTCGAAGTCCCGGGGAGATTAAATATTCTCCGACTCCTCTGGCTTCCACTTTTAAAGTATAGTGTCCATCGGGATAGATGGTAACTACTTTTTTAATTTCCCCGCCGGAGGGAAGTTTGTGGGTAATTGTTAAAGTTTGAGATTTCCCATTGAGGTTGAGGGAAGAGGAGGAGACTTCCACAGGGGTTTGATAAAGCTCCCGGTTAAGTTTTTCATCTTTCAGTCTAATCTCCCAAGGTTTGGGGGAGTCTGGGGAGATTAATTGGAGTTGTTTCCCCTTTTCATTAAATTTATGTTGCCGGAGAATAAAGGAGGAGACTCTACCCCACTGGTCAACTTCAATTTTAAACTCTTTCCCTTCAATAACCGCTACCACTCTGCTTTTGACGGAGGTAGTAGCAGGGGAATTTCTACTTCCGATAGAGTTCTGAATTTTTTCACTCCCCTTGTGAGTAACAACCTTCTGTGGTTGAGTTCCGTTGGCTTCCCCTTTCTTTACCATTTGGGGCTGAAGAACAAAATAGTCATAAGCCACAAAAAAGATAAAAGAGATGACGGTCGCGATAATTATCCTTCTTAAATTATTATTATCCATTACTTTACCCTTTGACTACCTTTCTTTCTGATATTTAGTCGTTTAATCTGTAACTTTTGTCCTATGGGAGGCTATAATGTAATACTTTCCCGGTTTCCCTTCCACTGGCACAAACCAATATTTAACCTCCCTCCACTCTCCCCTCTGATAGACTATTTTTGAAGGAAAATTTTTGGAAGTTATAGGATAATCTATTCCACCGGGAAAAAATTGATTGCACCTCAAAACCCTCCAAGTGGAGCTCCAGAGGGCAAATAGTAGTGGAGAATTCTCCAATTGCCATTGAGCGTAACAACTACAACTGGGATAATATCTGCAATTATTTCCCAATAGAGGACTTACAAACTTTTGATAAAGCTCAATCAATTTTAGTAACAATTTTTTTAAACTCCTCCTCCAATTTCTGGAACTCCACTCCACTTAAATCCCTTTTTGCCACCACCACTATTTTTCCATCGGAAAAATAGAGCCTCCCCAAATGGCGTAACCGCCTTTTAATTAAATTTCTCACAACCGCCTTTTTAGCTATCTTTTTTGAAACTACTGGGGAGACATGCAACCCTTCCCGATGGGGGAGATAAAAAAGAGTAAAATAGGGGGAACGGAATTTCCTCCCTTTCCGATAAACCTCATCTATTTGGTCCCCTTTTATACCGCTAATCTTTTTCTCCCTTTGGCTCTCCGCCGTTTTAAGACTTTCCGTCCACCCCGTGTTTTCATTCTAACCCGAAAGCCGTGGGTCCGTTTCCGTCGGACTTTATGGGGTTGATAAGTCCGTTTCATCATCTACTCCTTCAGTTGATAAAATTGAAGTGAAGAATTTTACCAAAAATAGAGTGGGACAAAGAGGGAGAAAAAAAGAGGGAAAAAGATGGAAAGTTTCAATAAGGTAGCCCACCACTATCTCCGTTACAATTGGGTGCAAGAGAAGATTGTTTCTATTCTCCTTCCGTGGGTAAAAGGAAGAGTTTTGGATTTGGGGGCGGGACCAGTTCCCCTTTGTCACAAAAAGGGAATTGAATTCTATTTGGGGGTAGATTCAGCCCCCCAAATGGCAACTTTAAATCCCTGTCCGGTAATAGTTGCCGACTTTGACCATTTCCCTTTGGAAAAGGTTGTATCCCAATATCAAATTACCCAAATAATCTCCTTTTCCGCTCTCCAATGGTCTCAAAATCTCCCCAATCTCCTCTCCCGAATCGGAAAAACAGATAGGGAGTATCTCTTGGCACTTTTTACCAATAAAACTTTTCAAAAATTGCACGACTTTTTGGGGACAACTTCCCCCCTTCCCTCCCCCAGTCAGATTGAAAAATGGGGGAAAACTTTCCTCCCCAATCTCCAAATAACCCCTTTCCATTTTTCAATCACTTTTCCCTCCGGTCGTTCCCTTTTCCAATACCTCAAATGGAGTGGAGTAGCCACCGGCTCCTCCGCCCCCCTCTCTAAACTTTTCCAGTTTGCCAAAACCCCCCCTTTTTTAACTCTCCAGTTGGAGATTGTAGCCCTCCACCCTTCTTACTCTATTCCATCAAAAAATTTTGTCCATTTTTGGGGAGAGAGAGGGAAAAGTTAAATCCATCTAATTTTTGGAATCTGGGGCAGTTTCCGATACTTACTCCACTGGGAGAGAGCCTTTTCCAAGAGGGAAGGGGGTGTAAGTCTGATAATCTGTGCAAAGAGTCGGTAAAGGGTGGGAGAGTGGAGAATTTTTTCTCCCACTATTCCCAAAAGGGTGGGAGTAGTTACAAATCTTCGCATCTGAATTAGAAGTTTGGTGAAGGGGATTTCCACAGGACACACCATTTCACAACTTCCGCACAGGGTGCAGGCAAAGGGTAAATCCCTATATTTTTCCGGCTCCTCTTGAAGGGGGGCAAGGAGAGAACCAATGGGACCGGGAATTGGATAGCGGTAAGAGTGCCCTCCACTTCGCCGGAAAACTGGACAGGTGGTAAGACAGGCAGAGCATCGGATACATTTGAGGGTTTCCTCAAACTCCCCTCCCCGGCGGTTTAATCTCCCATTATCTACCAAAATTACTACTCTCCGTCCATTGGATTTGGCACCAAAAAAGGTGGTATAGGTGGTAATAGGTTGACCGGTGGCATTTCGGGCTAACATTTTCAACAGAACTCCAACATCTTCAAGGCTTTCCACCAATTTATCAACCCCTACCGAAATAATGTGGAGGGGGGAAAGGGTAGCTCCCAAATCGGCATTCCCTTCATTGGTGGCTACCACTGCCCACCCTTTCTGGGCTACTAAAAAATTTGCTCCGGTAATTCCGGCATCTGCCGATAAAAACTCCTGCCGGAGAAGTTGTCTCATTTTTCTGGTTAAATAGATTGGGTCACTCTCTTCCTCCCCCAAAGCTTCTGCCACTTCCTCTTTTTTCAAATGGATTGCCGGTAATACAATATGGGAAGGAGGCTCTTTCCGGAGTTGAACAATCCGCTCCCCCAAATCTGTATCTATTACTTCTATTCCATTCCTTTCCAAAAAGGGGTTGAGTCCACACTCTTCGGTGAGCATAGATTTGGACTTGACAACCTTTTTAACCCCCTCTTTTTGGAGAATCTCCAACACTTTTTGGTTATGCTCTTGGGCAGTGGAAGCAAAATAGACTTCTATCCCTTCTTTTTGGGCGTTGGCAGTAAACTGCTCTATCAATTGGGGTAAATTTTTTACTACTCGACTTTTTATTTCGCTTCCCCTCTTTCTGAAAAATTCCCAATTGGATACACCTTTGACCGCTCTATCTCTTTTCTTTCTAATTTCCCATAAATTTTGATCGTGCCACTCTCCCCTCTCCCGATAAAATTTGACTCCCAATTGGTAGTGGGGATTATTGGGCTTTATCATCGGCAATACCCCTTTTTCCTTCTATTAATCTCCAATAGAGAAGTTGAGCCAAATGGAGGAAATGGACTTGCTTTCCGGGAAAATTCCCCTTTTCCCTCTCTTTTAAATAGATTCCCTCCAAATGGAGAAGACAGGAAAGGTCAACTCCAGTTACTATTTCGGGACTATTCCGGAGTAAATCTTCCAATTTCCGGAGTCCCATTGCATAACTCAACTCCCCTTCTTTGAGAGAATAGACTCCTCCAAATCCGCAACACTCATCTCTCTCTGGAAGTTCCACTGGAATTCCCAACAATTTTTCTACCAAGTTGAAAAAGGGAAGATTCAATTCAGATGGAGTGCCTACCCGGAGATGGCGGAGGGAGTGGCAGGAGTTGTGGAGAGCAATTTTTGCTTCAAAATCGGATAGAATACCAGTTATTCCCATTTTTTCCACCAGAAATTGGGAGAGTTCGTAACTTTTGACAGCTACCTCTATTGGTTCCCGGCGGAGGGTGGAGACGCAACTGCTTCCAAAGGAGACCAGATAGTCAAACTTTTGAAAAATTTTACTGGTTTGTTGAGGTAAATCGGTTGGCAACCCACTATTGATAAAGGGTTGTCCGCAACAGGTCTGCTCCCGGGGAACTTCCACTGAAAAATTGTATTTTTCCCCCAATTTTCTCAATACCGCCACCCCCATTTTTCCTATTTGGGGTCTAATCTCCCGGAGATAACAGGGGAGATGAACCCCCACTTTTATCTTTTTCAAACTCTTCTCCTCCAACAAAAGATTATAGCTCTTCCCCTTCTATACTTTTATTGGCAAAGTAACCTGCAATTCCCATAAATGTGGAAAAAGAGGCAAAATAGAACCCGGAAATCAATAGGGTAAATGGTAAAAATGGGAAAAGTTTAATAATGGTGCTAATAAGAATTGCGGAAAATACAAATATAAAAAGGGCAAAGAAAAAGATATTTACATACACTCCATTGAAACTTTTTTTCCAGTATCGATAGTCATAGAGGAGGGAGATCAGTGCCCGGAAACTCTCCCCAAAAGAGCTACTAATAAGCCCTTTCCCCTCTTTTCCAATAAGCCAATAGATAAATATAATAAGTAGAGAAATAGTTCCAAAAGAGCCCAAAAATCTTTGAACAAATGCCAAAATTATTCCCAATACTCCCCCTACTATCAACTCTCCCAACACAATCCCCAAAGATACTCCCATTACCCGTTTATCGAAAAGGGCAGAGAAAGGAAGTTTCCGGAGTTCAACTCCCATCTCTTCGGGGGATTTGGTATAGTATAGGGTAGAAATAACCAAAATTGCATAATTGTGCACCAAAAAACTTTGGAGAAATATAATAATAAAATACCCTATTCCCACAGGACTGGTAATAGAATACCAAGAGAGTAAAATAAGAACTGCAAAAAGAAGAGAGAGAATATAAAGCTTTTTATCTTTAAGCACTTCCTTCATATAGTGGAGAATAATAATTGTAATATCCATTTGGTTCCCCTTTTTTAAAAATTTTATCAGAAAAAGTTGATTTTAAATCTCCCCTTCAAAATAGCTATACCCTTCTCCCAAATCCCTTTCCAACCTTCTCTTTAACTCCCCCAACCCTTTAAATTTTTCCACTGGACGGATAAAATGGAGAAAAGAGAGATGCAATTTTCCATTACATTCAACTTTTCCCCATTCACTTTCCAATCCAGTTTCCGTTTCCCTCCATTTTCCCAAGAGATGGACCTCAATGGCGAATTTCCCATCAGTTGACCGGTTTCCAATAAAAGTTAAACTGGGAAAGGTTTCCAACCGGGTTGCATACACCCCTTGCCGGGGGAGAAGAAAGGGAAGCTCTATTTTCAGATTGATGGTGGGAAGAAGCTTTTTTTGCCCCAACCCTTGTCCCTTTACTTTTCTCCCCCATATCCGATAGGGACGCCCCAGAAGTCTATTCCCTTTTCCAATTTCCCCTTTTTTAAAATAAGTTCGAATTACTTGGGAATGGACTTCCACCCCTTCCACTTTTACCGGAGGAATAATTTTGACCGGAAAGAACTTTTGGAGAAGAGTTAAATTTCCTTTCCTTTCCGCCCCAAATCTAAAATCTTCCCCCACCACTATACCCACTCTTCCAAATTTTTTCCTTATTAATATCAGAAATTCCCCCGGCTCCAATTGTTTCAATTTTGACAACTCCCAAAATATCAAAGGGTGGGGAATATGACAACCCCTCTCCCTTCCGGGCGTCAAATTCCCCCCTTTTTCAATTACCAATACCCGGGTGGCTTTTTCAATCACCGCCCGATGTCCCAAATGGACTCCGTCAAAACCGCCTATAGCCAACCACTGAATTTGACCCCCCTTGATATTTTTATTATTATTTTAATATGAAAAAGAGAGATTTTGTAATATTTGGTCTATTAAGTTTTACTCCCCTTTTGGCTTTACACAATCTGACCTCTTCAACTTCTGAGGATTTAAAGGAGGTGAATAATACCCAAACCGGGGAGAGTAATTCCCCTGATAAAAATCTATCTTCCCCAAAAAAGAAAAGGAAAATAGAAAAAAAAGTCTGGATAGGGATAAAATATGATACTTTAGATAATAATATTAAACTATCCACCAATGTTAGAATCCAATTTCCCTCCCTCTTTTCTATAAAAAAAGAAGAAACTTCCTCAAATTTGAAAAAAAAGAAGTCAAAAAACTCCTTTTCCTCCACCCCCAAAAGGGAGGAGAAAAAAAAGAGAGTTTCCCCTTTCAATTTTACCCACTCTTCCAAAGGGGAAAAGGATAAAAATAATACCTCTTCCGAAGTAAAAGAGATATTTTCTGCCAAACTTGGCACCTTTTTCCTCAAATATAGGGCAGGGTTGGCAGGGGGAATTAAAAACCAAATTAAAATGGAAAAATTGACAGATGAATACAATTTAACTTTTTCTTCAGTGCCGGAGCTCTATATTTTAAAATTTAACCATTACACCCACTGGCGAAATGATGTAGATGTGAAAGGGGAGAGGGATAGACTCTTTTATAACTGGCATCTTTATACCGATTGGTATCCCTTTGACCCAAATCTGGAATTGGGAACCAGATTTACTTTCCACGATACCCATTTTCCCCAACTGAATTCCGGATTTGGAGTCAGTTACGACACCGACTCCCACGATTTGGAGTATCGACTCTTCCTTTATAGAAATTTCTATCATCGGAAATATCTCAAAAGAGTCGGAGGTTATATCTCCCATTTTGCCGGAAGGGGACCTTTTATTTATACCTATAAAGTTTATGCCCGATTTGAAAAAAGGTTTCTCCGTAATAATTTAATAGTTACCCTTACCCCATATCTCCTTTACTCCAAAGAGTATGATTTTAAACTCAAACCGGAAGTAGAAATAGAGTGTAAATATTATTTTTATTGGTAATTTTTCCAATCGGCATAAATAACATAGATAAAGAAATTTGAAAATGGAATTTGTTGAAAAATTAATATAGTTTTTCTTAAAAAAGTGTAATCAAATCTTATCTACTCCCCTTTTATTCAATCTCGGAAAACTTAAAATCGATTTATAATATCTCCCTTTTTTATCTTAACCAGAACTTTTCGAAAAAGGCGATAGATGAACTTTTGGGTAATTTTGGCGGGGTTTGTATTGGTAATTTTGCCGTTAATTGGGGGAAAGTTTTTGAAAACCGGTTTGGAAAAGGAGCTTTTTTTCAACTCCCTCCGGGCAATGGTGCAGTTGACAATTTTAGGGGGAATTTTGGTCTATCTTTTCAAAATAGATAACCATCTCCTCTATATTCCCCTCTTTCTCTTTATGACCCTCTACGCCGGATATGTGGCGTATCGGAGGGTGGAGTTTCCCTACTGGTTGGGAGTAGCGGTAATTGGGGGAGTGGGAGCTTTTTTACTTCCCTTGATTTTAATATTGAAAGTTATCTCCCTCAAGCCCAATCAATTTATACCAATAATGGGAATGGTATTGGGACATAGTCTCAATACCTACACCCAAGCAATGGAGAGAATAAAAAGGGAAGTGGAGGTCAATCGGGAACTTTTGGAGAGTTACATTGCAGTGGGTGCATCTTTGGGGGAAGGATTAAAACCCCTCCAACGGGAGGCGGTCAAAGCTTCTCTAATTCCGATAAATAACGCCCTCCAAACCATTGGAGTGGTTTCAATTCCGGGGATTACCACCGGTATGCTCCTTGCCGGAGCCTCCCCTTTTGAAGCAATAAGTTACCAGTTGGCAATTATTTATGCGTGGGTATCTATCAATTTTTTCTCTTCTTTGGGAGCGGTAAAGGTATTTGAGTGGTGGGGGAAAAGGTTTGGATTGCCGGTTGAGGTGGAGAGGGGAAAAGAGGTGTGATAAAATTTTCTCCCCTTCAAGTTGTTGGTGGGAGAGAGGAAAAGGGAGAAAAAGGGGAAAAAGGGAAATGGAAAGGGGGTAGTAAACTTCCAAATAGTTTTTAAAAAATCGAAACAAATTTTTGAGAGTGGGTAATTTTTTTCAGTCTTTTGGAGAAAGTCTATTTCTCTCTTGATATCTATTTATCTCTTTGGGTAATTTAAAGTTAAAATTCCAATCGAGGACTTGAAAAAATCGACTACCAAAATAAGCAAAGGTTGAGAATGAGAGCACTTTTGAGCGTTTCCGATAAAACCGGTATTGTGGAGTTTGCCCGGGGGTTGAAAAAGTTGGGTTTTGAAATTATCTCCACCGGTGGAACCGCCCGGCTATTGGAGGAGAGTGGGATTGAAGTTACCCCGATTGAAAAGATAACCAATTTTCCGGAGTGTTTCGGTGGACGGGTGAAGACTTTAAACCCCTATGTGGCAGGTGGTATACTTTATCGGAGTGGAAAAGATGAGGAAGAAGCGGAAAAATTGGGGATTAAGCGGATAGATTTGGTGGCGGTCAATCTCTATCCTTTCAGAGAGACAATAGAGAGAACCGACGATTTGGAAGAGATAATCGAAAATATCGATATTGGGGGTCCTACTTTAATCCGGAGTAGTGCAAAAAATTATAAAGATGTGATTGTAGTGGTAGACCCGGAGGATTATGGAAAAGTGTTGGAAAAACTGGAAAAGGGGAGAGTTGATTTGGAGTTCCGGCGGAATTTGGCAATTAAAGCCTTTGAACAGACTGCCCAGTATGACGCTACTATCGCCAACTATTTTAACCATCGGTTTAAAGATGGGTTTGGGGAGAAACAATTTATTGTAGGGAAAAAAGTAATGAATACCCGATATGGGGAGAACCCCCATCAACGGGGTGCCCTCTATCAATGGGCAGATGGGTATTGGGAGAATTTGAGAATTTTAAAAGGAACCCCCAGTTTCAACAATTTTGGGGATATGAATGGGGCAATTAAAATTGCCACTTCCGTTGGAAAAGGGAGTGTGGTAATTGTGAAACACGGCAACCCCTGTGGGGTGGCATTGAAAGGGGATTTGGTAGAGAGTTATAAAAAGGCTCTGGAGTGCGACCCAATCAGTGCCTATGGGGGAGTTGTGGCAGTCAATGGGGTTGTAGATAGAGAATTGGCGGAGGAGATAAATAAAATTTTTGTGGAAGTGTTGGTGGCAGGCACCATTACAGAAGAGGCGGTAGAAGTCTTCGCCAAAAAGAAGAGAATTAAACTTTTCGACTTTGGACAAGGGCATTTGGAAATTCCGGGGGATATTTGGGACTTTAAACATATTGAAGGGGGTTTCCTCTTCCAAGATGCCGACAGGGTAGAGCCCGATGAGGTTCAAGAAGCCCGCTGTGTTACCCGGGTCTGTATTGAAGATAAAACCGATTTGGAAATGGCGTGGAAAATTTCCGCCTTTACCAAATCCAATTGTGTAGTCTTTGTAAAAGAGTCCCAAATGGTAGCTATCGGTATGGGAATGACCAGTCGGGTGGACGCTACCCGATGTGCTATTGAGAAGGCTCAAAGTTTGGGATTAAATCTGGAAGGGGCAAGTGTAGCCAGTGAAGCATTTTTCCCTTTCCGGGATTCGGTAGACAATCTGGCACCGGTGGGAGTAAAGGCAATTATCCAACCGGGGGGAAGTATCCGGGATAAAGAGGTGATTGAGGCGTGTGATGAGTATGGAATAGCAATGTATTTCACCGGTAAACGGCACTTTTACCATTAATTTTTTCTCTCCCTCCCTTTTTTTGATATGATACTTTCAGACTTTCTTTCCCAATAACTACTTCATTTACAAAGGAGCCGGGGAATGGTGAAAAAGTTTCTCTTTTGGATCTTTTTTTTGGTAATTCCTCTTTTGGCAAAAGATACGCTGGTGGTGGAAAAGTATGTAACCAACCGCCCAAAAATTGGAATTACCTTCGATGGTCCCAAAAAAGTGTTGGATATGTTGAAAGTAGATTTGAAGGTGTTGGATCATTTCGATTATACCATTAATTTGCCGGGGGCTGTTCCATATCGATTTGATTTTACCTATAGCAATAACACTTTAAAAGTTACTTATATAAAAAATAACAAAATTGAAAAAACAATGGTTTACCGGAGTAATGACCCGGCTTATTACCCCTTTCTGGTCCACAAAGCCCTCTACGATATAAATAATTACTTCTACCTCCCCAAAGCCGATTTTTTGGTGAGAAGGGTTATCTACTCTGTGGTAAAAGCCCCTCTTCAAGCAGATATCTATTTGGCAGATTATAGTTTAACTTATCGGAGAAGGGTTATCAGTGGGGGATTGAATATCTTCCCCAAATGGGCAGATGATCAACAAAACCAATTCTTTTTTACCAAAATGGATTATTTGCCAACCCTCTATAAAGTGGATTTGAGAACTGGAATTAGGAAAAAAATCTTAACTTCCCAAGGTATGTTGGTGGCTTCCGATAGAAAAGGGAGCAAAGTCCTTTTGACAATGGCTCCCAACGGAGTGCCAGATATCTATTTATACGATATGAATACCCGAACTTTGAGACGAATTACCACAAGCTCCGCTTCCGATGTAAGTGGAAGATTTTGGGGAAATGGAAAAATCGCCTTTGTATCAGATAGATATGGTCCCCCTTTGGTATTTGAAAAAAATCTAAAAACGGGAGTAGTAAGAAGAGTCTTCTACCACGGAAAAAACCAAGTAGGATTGGATACCTATAAAAATTATATTGTAGTTTCCTCCCGGGAGACCAATAACGCCTTTGGAGGAAACACCTTCAACCTCTTTTTAATGGAAGTTGATAGCCCCAATGTAGTTCGTCTGACCACCAAGGGGCAAAACGGCTACCCCAACTTCTCTGTAGATGGAAACTCCATTATGTTTATTAAACGGGTTGGGTATGGGAGTAAAATCGGAATTATCCGGTTGAGAGAAGGAAAAGTTTTCTACTATCCCCTTGCCCGGAAACTCCAATCTTTCGATTGGTAGTATTGGTAATAGAGGATTGTTGTGGAGAAGTCGGAAAAGTTTAAATATGGCATTGTTTTGACAGGGGGGATTGGAAGCGGTAAAAGCACCGTTGCCTCCCTTCTGAAACTTTACGGCTATCAAATCATAGATGCCGATGAGGTGAGCCGAAAGGTCTTTCAAGAGAAAAGGGAAGAGATTGAAAAACTTTTTGGAACCTCCGACCGGCGGAAATTGAGAAAAATAGTCTTTTCCGATAAAGAGAAACTGAAAAAACTGGAGCAACTTCTCCACCCGGAAATTAGGAAAAGGATTTTGACACACTCCCAAAAGTTGGGGGAGAAGGGAGAGTTATTTTTTGTGGAAATTCCCCTTTTTTTTGAAAAAGGAGGATATCCCCAATTTGAAAAAGTTGTGGTAGTTTACCTCCCCCGGGAAAAACAGATTGAGAGAGTGGTAAAGCGGGATAAAACCTCTCCGGAAGAGGTG
>PUXY01000033.1 GCA_009659955.1 Campylobacterota bacterium
AGTTGCCAAAGGGGATCCCGATGAATCCATCGACTCTTTCAAAAAGAAATTGAAAAAATTGGCAGACCTCTACTGCGACCCCAAACGGAAAGTTGTCTCCTTCTGGACAATGGGATTCAACCAACATGTCCGGGGAAGCTGGGTGAATGAATTAATTTACTCCATCCATCTCCTTTTGGGTAAACAATCTCAACCGGGGAATGGTGCTTTCTCCTTGACCGGACAACCTTCCGCCTGTGGAACCGCCCGGGAAGTTGGAACCTTTGCCCACCGGTTGCCTGCCGATATGTTGGTAGGAAATTCAGACCATCGGAAAGTAACCGAAAAATTGTGGAATTTGCCTGAAGGAACCCTCAATCCCAAAGTTGGAAGCCACTTCCTCAAAATTATGAGGGATATGGAAGATGGAAAAATCAAATGGGTATGGGTGCAAGTTAACAATCCTTGGCAAAATACCGCCAATGCCAACCACTGGCTCAAAACCGCCCGGGAAAAAGATAACTTTATTGTTGTAAATGAATCCTATCCCGGAGTTTCCGCTCGGGTTGCAGACCTGATTCTCCCAGTGGCAATGATTTATGAAAAATGGGGAGCTTATGGAAACGCCGAACGGCGAACCCAACACTGGCGACAACAGGTTACACCTCCCGGGGAAGCAATGCCAGACCTCTGGACTATTATGGAGTTCAGTAAACGGTTTAAATTGAAAGAGGTGTGGGGTGAGCACAAATTGCCCGATGGAACCGTTCTTCCCAATGTATTGGATAAAGCCAAAGAGATGGGATACACCCCTGAAACAACCCTCTTTGAAGTGCTTTTCAATCGGAAAGAGTATCGGAAAAACTTCCCTTGGCCCGATCCAATTGCCAAAAATCCCCAAACCGGAAAACTCCACCCCAACACCGAAGCGGCAGGCGATGGACGGAAAATTATCGGAACCGATGGAAAAGAGTGGAAAGGTTACGGATTCTTTGTCCAAAAAGCCCTTTGGGAAGAGTATCGGAAATTTGGAGCCGGACACGGACACGACTTGGCAGATTTCGACACCTATCAAAAAGTCCGGGGATTGCGGTGGCCTGTGGTTAACGGAAAAGAGACCAAATGGCGGTTTAATGTTGAGTATGACCCCTACGCCCGGAAAGCGGCTAAACCGGGAGATAAATTTGCATTCTATGGTCCTCTCTTGAAAACCATTAAACGGGGAGATTTGAAAGGACCTATCGCAGACAAAGGAAAAATTAACCTCAAAAATAAAGCCAAAATCTTCTGGCGACCATTTATGGTTCACCCTGAAGATCCAAAATATGACAAAAAAGGTTACAACTTCTGGCTCTGCACCGGACGGGTTCTGGAGCATTGGCATAGTGGAACTATGACTATGCGGGTGCCTGAACTCTATCGGGCAATGCCGGAAGCTCTCTGTTATATGAACCCCGAAGATGCCAAAAAATTGGGATTGAAACGATTCGATTTGGTGGTAATTGAATCCCGACGGGGTAAAGTTAAAGCCCGGGTAGAGACCCGCGGACGGAATAAACCACCACGGGGACTGGTATTTGTGCCTTGGTTTGATGAAAAAGTGCTTATCAATAAAGTAACTTTGGACGCAACCTGTCCTCTTTCCAAAGAGACCGACTATAAAAAGGCGGCGGTAAAAATTTATAAAGCATAGGGGAGTATATGGACAAAAAACGGCGTTCTTTTCTGGTAGTAATGGCTCAAGCGGTGGCAGCCTCCGCAATGGGGGGGAGTATTGTCGCCGCGTTTGTGGAGGAGAATAAAGATAAACCCCTTACCCTCCGTCCTCCCGGAGCCCTACCGGAAAAGGATTTTATTAAAACCTGTATCCGGTGCGGACTCTGTGCCGAAGCGTGTAAAAACCGGGATAATCCTATGATTATCGACGGAGAAAAAATGGTAACTTTGAAAATGGGGGCACCGGGGGATAGCGTTCCAATTGGAACCCCCTACTTTATCCCCCGAGATGTTCCCTGTTATATGTGTGATGATATTCCCTGTATGAATGCCTGCCCCACTGGAGCTTTGACCCCCGATATGTGTAAAAATGATGAAGGGAAAGTTGCCATCGATTACGCCAAAATGGGAGTTGCAGTTATCGATCCCAAAAGTTGTATCGCTTATTGGGGACTCCAGTGCACCGCCTGTTACCGGGCGTGTCCCGAACTGGATAAGGCGATTAGAATTGAGTGGAAACAGAATGAACGGACTGGAAAACACGCCTACCGGATTCCGGTGGTGTATGAAGATTACTGCACCGGTTGCGGAATGTGTGAACACGCCTGTGTAACGGAAAAACCGGCAATTAAAGTATTCCCCCGAGATGTCTTTTTGGGTAAACCGGGAGATAGATATGTAAAAGGGTGGGATACCAAAGACCAACAACGGATTAAAAACGCCTCCACCAAAACTACCACCGAAACTGGACGGAGCAAAGAGAATCCAATTGAAGAACTCAATCAGGGGGTAAAGTGGAATGATGAGTAAACTACTGAAAAATAGATATTTAATCCTCCGGAGAATTGTGCAAATTACAATTTTAGCCCTCTACTTTGGGGCAAACGCCTATGGGTGGAAAGTTTTGGTGGGGAATTTAAGTTACTCCAAGTTTCTCCAAGCTATCCCCCTTGCAGACCCGTTCACCGTCCTCCAAATGTTGGCAGCGGGGGCGGTAGTAGGGGTTGATGTGTTGGTGGGAGCAGTGGTAATTGCCGTATTCTACGGATTAATTGGGGGAAGGGCTTTTTGTAGTTGGGTCTGCCCAATAAATATGGTTACCGATTTGGCAAATTGGCTCCGGCGAAAATTGAAAATCGATAGAGACGCCAGAAGAATTAATATCTCCCGCCGATTTAGATATTGGGCATTGGGAACTTTACTGGTTGTCTCCTTTGTAGTAGGAGCCGCCGCCTATGAATTTGTTAATCCCATCGGATTTTTTGTCAGGGGATTGCTCTTTTCAATAGGATTTGGGTGGACTCTCATTTTGGCAATTTTCCTCTTTGATCTGTTGATTTTGAAACACGGGTGGTGCGGATACATCTGTCCAGTTGGGGCAACCTACTCCCTTATTGGTAGTAAAAGTTTAATTAGGGTAGAGCATAACCATTTGAATTGCACCAACTGCGGAAATTGTAAAGAGGTCTGCCCGGAAAAACAGGTTTTAAATCCCGTTATTTATCGGAAAAGTGGATTTATCAACGGGATTGAGTGCACCAACTGCGGAAGGTGCATCGAAGTCTGTAATGATAATGCTTTAAAATTTTCTATTAGAAGTTTCCTCAAAAATAACTAAAGGAGAAAAAAATGAAACTTCAAAAAGTGTTACTCTTATCTCTCGTCGGGGTAGGTCTTCTTTTCGGAAACACCGATGGGAATTCCTCCTCTACCAAAGGGGATTATGTAAAAGTAACTGGAATTCGACAAGCACCTTTGACAGCAGATTCCCAAAATCTGCCAAATATTAAAGAAAATGACAACCCCCCAATGCCCGGCAAGACTAAACCTATTCCCAAAGCTTTTGTAACCGCTCCCCCTATGATTCCCCACTCCATTAAGGGAATGGTGCCAATTAAAGTGGGAAAAAATCAGTGTCTCTCTTGCCACGATCCAAAAATGGCAAAAACTTTGAAAATTACCCCAATTCCCCCAAGCCATTTTGTAGACAATTTCAAAGGGGGTAAAAAAGAGAAAAAACTGGCAGGAAGCCGATATTTCTGCACCACTTGCCATGTTCCCCAAGCCCAAGTAGACCCTGTAATAGAAAACAAATTTGAAACTATCAAAAAATCCCAAAAAAAATGAAAGGTGAGGAGAGACGCTACCTCCTTTTGAGGGGGCAGTTGCCCCCCAATCCTATATTTCCCCCTTATTTTGAAAAAAAATCCCATTTTATCCTCTGCCTTGAGTGCGAAGGGAAGGAGTGTGCCTCCGCCTGCGAAGAAAAAGTTATTACCCTTCACAATGGTATTCCCCTCCTCAATTTCTCCTCCTCCGGGTGCACCTTTTGCGATGAGTGTGCCAAAGCTTGTCCCTCCGGAGTTTTAAAAGTGGAAAATCGCCGGGAGAAAATAGGAGAAAGTATAATTCTCCCCCAAAAATGTTTGGCGTGGAATGGAGTAGTATGTCAAGCCTGTGGAGATGTATGCCCCACCGGAGCTATCTGGTTCAAAGGACTTTTTAATCCAATTGTGGTAGAAAGTAAATGTAAAGGGTGCGGTTTCTGCATCTCTGTATGTCCGGAACCGGAAGCTATCCGGTTTTTTCCACTTTAAATTTGTGTAGAAAGGAGGGACAATGTTACGGATTTTAGGTGCTTTGGTGGTGTCGATTGGGTTATTGTTGGGAGTTGAGTTTAAAAAAATGACCTTCCCCGGATATATTTCCAAAGTTGCAGTCTCCTCCAACTATTTGGCAGTAGGACTGGAAAATGGAAAAATTCAACTATGGAAATGGGGAGAAAAAAACTTTTCCAAAGAGATAGATTTACCCCAAATAAAAGATTTTATGGGAGATAAAATTGCAATGCCTATCTATTCTTTAAACTTTTCTCCCGATGGAAAGAGATTGCTAATCGTAGGGGGAGGAGAAGATGGAAAAAGAGAAGTTTTTATTTATAAATTGGAAGATAGCAATTTAACAAAAGTTTGGGAAACAAAAATAACCCTTATGAAAGGGGCTTTTACCAACGATGGAAAAATCTTTTTTGCCCTTTTGAGTGATGAAGCCCTTCTATTTAACCCAGAAAGTAAAAAAATTGAATACCGGAAACAGGTTGGGAACTATGTTTTCTCCCAATGGGCAATTGAACCGGAACGGAAATTGGCAGTCTTTGGAGATGAGAGTGGAGCGGTAAAAGTGGTAGATATTGATACTGGAGAAGTCTTAAAAGTGATAGATGGATATAACAAAGATAAAACCGTTGCATTGAATTTCAACGGAGATTATATTGCCAACGGCTCTGCCGATACCAGAATTTCTATTTACAACTACCGAAATAACTCTTATGTTCTCAAATTTAAAAATCAATTTATTCCCTATGGGGTAGCTACTTCTCCAGATAACCGATACTTTGCCTATCAACTCAATGAGAACAACGATATCCAAGTGATAGATTTGAAAAGTGGAGATGATAATGAGAGTCGCCAAAAAATGGTGTTGAAAGGGCATACTATGGCTCTCAACGGAATGGAGTTTCTAAGTAATAAAAAACTTTTAAGTTACTCCCCCGCCGAGCTTATAATTTGGGAATTGGATAAAAAAGAGCAAAAAGGGGAGAAAGGGAATCAAAAAGGGGAAAAAAACGAAACTAAACCTAAAGGAGGAGAGTAATGAATGTATCCAGTATTATTGTTAAAACCTTGCCGGAAAATTACGACAAAGTGTGGGAGGAATTGGAAAAATCGGGGCTTTGCGACCTCCATTTTGGAGAGAAAGAAAAGGGAATAATTATCGTTACCATTGAAGGGGAGACCGTAGAAGAGGAAATTGCCAAACTGGCTCAAATAGAGGAACTCCCCCATATTATCAGTGCCGAGATGCATATGAGCTATTGTGAAGAGGAGATTGAGGGAATGCTCAAAGAGATGGATATCAAAAAAGTGGTAGAGGAGCTCAATATTCCCAAAAAGGCGGAAGAAATTACCTACTTTGGAAGCCTCAAAGGGAAATATTAATTTCCCTCTCTTCCTCACTTTTGAGATAAATTTTGATTATTACTATTTTTTAAATTGAATCTATTTTAAGAAATAACCAATCGATTCTTTAATTTTTCAAAATAGTTGATTAAATTTTGCAATTTCTCCACAAACCAGATATTTTTTTCACAAAGTCTAAATTTTTCCCACTATTCCACTATTTATAAAGTCTTGTTTTCTTTAATAAATCTCTTTTTCTTCCATATTATTTTGGAAAGGAATATTATTTTTGTCCGTTTGTAATAACTTCCAATTGAATTAAAAAGAAGCATTTGATTTTTCGTAAAAAAAAAGTTTTTGCCTTTTTATCGAGTAAATAATTTAACAAGCAAACCTCTCCTCTCAAGTTTGCGTCCACTTTCCTTATTGCAATTTTCTCATTTCTTTTTATTTCTTGCAGAATTTAAAGAGATGA
>PUXY01000034.1 GCA_009659955.1 Campylobacterota bacterium
ACCTCCCCAATTTAATTTCTGTCTCAAAACTTGAAAATAGTTGCGACCTGCCCGGTGGAGGAGTTTGACCGGTTTCTGGGCTTTTTTAATCTCAACTTCCCCTTTCATCGGAAAAATCTCCTGTCCGTCCAAAATCAGTTGGGAGACCCCCCGGCTTTTTACCTTTAAAGAAAAGTGACTGGGTATTACCAAAGGGCGTTGGGTGAGGGAGTGGGGACAAATGGGGGTGATAATTAGGGTATCGGTTAGAGGGTAGACGATTGGACCTCCGGCGGAGAGGTTGTAGGCGGTGGAGCCGGTGGGAGTAGAAAATATTACCCCATCTCCAAAATAACTATTTAAATAGTAACCATTGATATCCACATCTACATAAATCATTGAGGAGAGCACATCTTTGGAGACTACCACATCATTGAAAGCATAGAGGGAGTGGGAAGAGTAAACCACCTCCAATACCAATCGCTCTTCAATTCTATATTTTCCCTCCTCCAACTCCTCCAGAAATTGGGGGAGAGTATAAGGGTTAATATCTACCAAAAATCCCAAATTTCCTATATTTACACCCAAAATTGGTTTATCATAAAAATAGCCCCTCCGGGCAACGGAGATTAGAGTCCCATCTCCCCCCAACGCTACTAAAAAATCGACCTCTTGAGCCATTACATCGAAATTTACCCCCAAAAGAGAGACCATTTTTGCCGAAAAGGCATCTAAAAATACTTCATATCCAAACTTTTCAAAAATATGTTTGACTTTAAAATAATATTTTCGGATTTTTTCTTTATCCCCTTTGGGTTTTAAAATAATTCCAACTTTCCGCTCTTTTATAAATTGAGACTCCATTTCACCCCCTTTTTCCTAATTTTAACAAAGGGGGGAAAGCCTCCTATCGGGAGGTGAGAAAGGGAGAAAAAGGGAAAAAGGAACTATTTCCAATCTCTACCAAACTTCCCCAAGTGAAAAAAGAAGGTCAAAAGAGAAAAAAACCGTTACCTTCCTTTACAAAAACTTCATCTTTCTCAATAGGATTAAGCTCACCATAACCACTACAATATTGAAAGCGACCATAATCCAGAAGCCCCAAGGGGAGTGGATTAGGGGCATCTGGTCAAAGTTCATTCCGTAAAGTCCTGCCAGATAGGTGATAGGCATAAAAATTATGGAGATAGCTGCCAATCTCTGCATTGCCCGGTTCATTGTGGTGGAGATAAGCCCCATATAGAGATTTAAGAGGTAACCTGTCCTATCCAAAAGGGTTTTTGCCTCATCTATCAAATATTTCAAATGCTCTTCCAAATCGATAAATTCATATTTCAACTGCTTTTTTATCTCTTCGGAAAAGGAGTTGTAGAGGCGACGGACAATCTCTTTGTGGTGGATTGAGATTTTGGAAATCCGGTTGAGGGTCCGGCGGGTGTAGTAGATATCCTTTTGGAGCTCCTCCTCCTTAATCCGTTTTTTGAAAATTGCGTCCTCAATATCTTCCAAAGTTTCATCTATTACATCTACCACCAAAATTGTGGTGTCTACCAAAATATCGGCGATTAAATAGAGGACATATTCAAAATTGTAATCTTTCCGGTATCGTTTTTCAAATTTCCGGGCAAGCTCCACAATTACCTCTTTATCCCTTGCCAAGAGGAAAAATTTGGATTGGGTTACAATTGCCACAATATTCAACTCTTGATAGAGGAGTTTCTCTTCCTCATCAAATCCGATATATTTGAAAATTACCAAATCGAAATTTTCCTCCCGTTCAAAGGTGATGGTCTGCTCTTCGGAGGTAATATCTTCGATAAAACTTTCGTGGAATCCATTTTCCCGGAGCCATTTCAATACACTTTGGTTGTGGGTGGTGGTGAAAATAATCTCCTTCCGACCGGGAGTTATCTCCACATCTTCAACCCGTTTAACCCCTTTTCCGAATAGATACATCGGCAACCTTATCCGATTTTGAAGGAAATTTTAACATTTTAATTTGGCTACAATTCACCCAAAAAAAGGGGGTGCCGGTGAAGATAGCCATCAATGGATTGGGGAGAATTGGACGGAGTGTTACCAGAATTGCGATGGAAAAGGGGATTGAAATTGTCGCCGTCAACGATTTAATGCCAATTGAAGTGGCGGTCTATCTTCTCCAGTGGGATTCGGTGCGGGGGGCTTTTCCGGTGCCAGTGGAAAAGGTAGGGGAGGATAAAATCCGGTTGGGGGAGCAGATTGTCCGCTACTCCTCTGCCCCCACCCCCGGGGAGATAGACTTTTCGGGAGCCGATTTGGTAATAGAGGCAACCGGGCGATTTTTAACCTCCCAACTTGCCCGCCCCCATTTGAGGAATGGGGTAAAACGGGTAATCCTCTCCGCCCCCGCCCAAGATGAGGTAACTTCCACCTATGTATTGGGGGTAAACCATCGGGAGTATCGGGGGGAAGAGATTATCTCCAATGGTTCCTGCACCACCAACTGCCTCGCTCCCATTGCCAAAATTTTGGATACCCATTGGGGAATAAAAGCCGGTTTTATGACCACAATCCATAGCTACACAATGGACCAAAAATTACTGGACGCCCCCAATCTCCGGGATATCCGCCGGAGTCGGGCGGCGGCGGTCAATATTATCCCTACCTTCACCGGTGCCGCCAAAGCTATCTATCGGGTTCTTCCCCAACTTAAAGGGAAATTGGACGGACGGAGCGTCCGGGTTCCCACCCCCAATGTCTCTTTAATGGATTTGGTTGTGGAGTTGGAAACAGAAGCCACCGCCCAAGGGATTAATCGGAAGTTGGAGGAGTATAGCCGGGGGGAGATGGCGGGAATTCTGGAATTGGATACCCAATTTAAAGTGAGTAGCGATATTAACGGCAACCCCGCCTCCTCCATTGTGGCGGTGGATTTGACCCAAGCCAATGGAAATTTGGTCAAACTCTTCAGTTGGTATGACAATGAGTGGGGTTACGCCAATCGGCTTTTGGAGATGGGGGAGTTTATTTTGGGGGAGAGAGGGTGAAAAAAGTGGGGAAAAGGGAGAAAAAGTTGAGTCAAAAAAGAGAATCGGGGAAAAAGGGAAAGCACTCTGAAAAAGAAGGGAGTGCATCTTCCATTTCAATCCCCCCATTTTTCCAATTCCTCAACCGGAAACCCCTCTTCTATCGGAAAATCGATTTAACCCGAATGCCCCGGGCTTACCGCCATCTCCAACCCTATCTGGAGCCCATTAATCCGGTAATCCACATTATCGGCACCAATGGAAAAGGGACTACCGGCAGATTTTTGGCGTGGGGATTGTGGGAATTGGAGAGGGAGAGAAGAGGGGGAGTAATTAAGGAAAATAGGGAGGGGATAGAAAAAGTGGGGGAAAAGAAGGAAAAAAATAGTGGAATATCTCCAAAGACCCACTCTCCCAAATTGAGTCTGATTGGGCACTACACCTCTCCCCACCTTTTCCGATTTAACGAAAGGATTTGGGTCGATGGGGAGCCGGTGTCCGACGAAACTTTGGAAAAAATCCATCGGGAGATTTACCCCCAACTTCCCCGGGAGTTGGCGGAGGAGTTGAGCTATTTTGAATATACCACTTTGATAGCGGGGGGAGTGTTTAGAAATGTGAAAATCCCCATTGTGGAGGCGGGATTGGGGGGAGAGTGGGACGCCACTTTCCAATTTCCCCAAGAGGTTTCTCTGGTAACCCCCATCGATTTAGACCATCAAGCTTTTTTGGGAGATAGTATCGGCAAAATTGCCACCACCAAACTCCGGGGGGTAAAAAGGGAGGCGATTGTAGGGTTTCAACCCCATTGGGAGGAGGTAAAAAGAGTCCTTCATCGGGAAGGGGTAAAATATAGAAGTTATCGGGAGTTTTTTACTGGAAAAGAGATTGAAGAGTATAGGAAAAGGTTTACTTTACCGGAGTTTCTTTTTTCAAATCTCCTTTTGGCACTGGCTTATTTCCGGTGGAAAGGACTCCCTGACCCCTCTACCAACTTTTGGGAAAAATTGGACTTGAGGGGGAGACTGGAGGAGGTAGCCCCCCAAATTTGGGTAGATGTGGGACACAACCCTTTGGGAGCCCGGGCAATAAAAGAGTATTTCCAAAAGAGAGGGATTCAAGTAGACCTACTTTACAATAGTTATCGGGATAAAAATGTGGAGGAAATTTTGCAAATTTTAAAACCGGTAATAAAGAGGGTGGCAATTTTACCGGTGCCCGATAACCCCCGGATTTTTCCCCAACCGGAATTGGAAAAACTCCTCCGGAAATTGGATATTCCCCTCGTTTTCCCCTCCCAATTGACCAAACCCCTTCTGGTCTGGGGAAGCTTTTCGGTGGTGGAAAGGTTTTTACAAGGGAGCAAACTCCCCTAAAATAAGAGTGGAATGGTAAAATTCAACTGCCCAATTTAATTGAAAGGCTAAAGGTGTATCCCCTTTTCCGACTTCTCTATTTTTTAGCCTCCTTCCGGCTTTTGAGTAAAGTTTGGAGAATTTTTTACTATTTGGACTTTTTCCGGAAACCGATTGTAATGAAAAACTTGAGAATTGCCTTCCCCACTTTGGAAAAAAGGGAGAGGATAAAATTGGCAAAAGAGATTTATAAAAATTTTGCCAAATTTCTGGAAGATCTCCTCCTTTACCAAAAAGGTGATCCCAACCTATCTATTGAATTGAAAAACAGAGAGATTTTTGAAAAGGCTCTGGAAACAGGAAAACCAATTATTCTGGTGACTGCCCATTTTGGAAATTGGGAATTAACCCCCAAAATTATCTCCTCCCATTATCGACACCCGTTGGCAATTGTAATGAGGAGAATTGAAAACGAAAAGATTAATAAATTTTTTGAAAAAATTAGACAACAAAATAGGGAGGATATAAAATTGATAGATAAAAAAGGGAGCTCCAAAGAGATATTAAAGGCTCTTATAAAAGAGAAGAGGATTTTGGGGATTTTAATTGACCAGCGGAGTAATGCTTCCACCGCTTTAAAAGTAAACTTTTTTATTCCCAACACTTCCTTCAATCCGGCGGTAAGTAAATTGGCAAAAGCGACCGGAGCGGTGGTAATACCCCTTTTTACCTATTGGAATGGGGAAAAATATGTCTTGGAATTTTTTCCTTCCCGGATTTTTGACAAAAAGGAGGACTCTATTCAGGAGTTTACCCAATGGCAGGCAACCCTTATTGAAAATATGATTAGGAGGTATCCTGCCCAATACTATTGGTTCCACGACCGTTGGAGGAATACTCTTTAATTAGAATTGCACTAATAAATAAGAAAAGAACATAAGTTTTTGGACGATAGAGAAAGACATCGGCAATAAAAGAGAAGGCAAAAACTGCAATTACCCCTAAAGTGAGAGGAGAGGGTGCCAATTTATATAGATAAATAAAGTAAAGAATTATCAAAACCATTGCAACGATTGACCCATCACTCCAGAGTTGAAAATATTGGTTGTGGAGATGGCTTTGGTTCCGGATTGCTCTCCAAATTTTTGGATAATGCTCCTTTGCAAACTCCATAAACTCTTTTTTGGCATCTCCCATTCCCAATCCGGTAAAAAAGTAGGGGAAGTTAAAAAAGAGGTGGGAGGCAACTATATCCAACCCGATTCTTTGTCCCCACGATGTGTTGAATCTCCCCTGTTTTGCTTTTTCTATATCCGACAGGGCAAGGTTAACTCGACTATGGAAGATTGGACTATATTTGTAAGCAGAAAATAAAATTCCACTTAAAATAAGAGCAGTTATTAGAAAAGTCTTCCATTTTTTAAATTTGCCAATTACATATATAACTATTCCAATAATAAAAGCAATTTGTCCTACTCTACCTCCATTTATAAAAAGATTAATAGTTGCACTAATTAAAAAGAGACCGGAAATTATTTTAAAAAAGATGTTCCTAAACTTTGTAATATGTTCCAATATGAATAGTATTGTTATTGCTAAAAAAACTGAATAAAAACTATGATGCATAAAAGGAGACGGATCGTGATAACTAACTTTTCTGTAGATTAAGCCCAATTTTTTAAAAAAATTGATATTTATTATATGAAAATACACCAAATAGCTTACAATTTCACTAAAAAATACCCCCAATAAAAATGCT
>PUXY01000035.1 GCA_009659955.1 Campylobacterota bacterium
TTAGAGGAAAGGATTGGCGAAAAGTGCGATAAGTGCCAGAACCAGAGCGTAAATAACTTGGGCTTCGATCATCGCCAAAGCGATGAACATTGTCCCCATCAATTTTCCGCCCAATCCGGGGTTCCGGGCAGTTCCTGCGATGGTAGCGGCGGCGGTGTGTCCCATTCCGATAGCACCACCCAATGCCGCCAATCCCAATCCAACTACCGCCCCTACTACAGAGTAGGCCTGAATCATAGCTTTTCCGCCCTCTTCACCGGCGAAAGCTACCCCTGCCAATACGGCAAAAAATAGCAAAATCTTCTTCATTGCAACTCCTTTTGGAATATTTCTCCATTAAGCCCTTTCGGCTTGCGTGTCCCTACTCGTGGCTTAATGTTACTGGAATTATAGGGAAAAAGTTGGGGAGTTGCAAGAAAAGAAAACTTTTCCAATTTTCTCCTGTTTCCAAATTACCCTTTTTCCTGTCGCTAAAATTACTGGATATAAAGAGGAATTTTTCCAAAGGTGGAAAATGGGGCTTGAAAACTTCATTCTCAACGGGGTAGTGGGTGGAGGTGTAGGTTATTTTACCAATGATTTGGCTTTGCGACTCCTATTCCGGGGATGTTGTGGGGTCAAAGGGGTGATTGAAAAGGAGTATCGGGAATTTACAGAGGGGGTTGGGAGAATGGTAGAGCGGAATCTTTTGGAGAGCCCTCTCCTCTCTTCCCATTTGGGAAATCCCCAATTTGAAAGGGCGATTGGGGAGTTTTACCGCCACTGGTTGGGGAAAAAGTTGCCAGAAAAGGTTGGGGAGATTAAAATTGGAGAAATCCCCGGGTTTGAGCAGTTGGAAAAGGAAACTTTCCCTTTTCTTCTGAAGAATGGAAAGAGGATTTGGGAGGAAATAGCCCCCCCTTTTCCCCGTCAACTTCTTTCTTCTTTTTTCTATTTTTTGGCGGAAGAAGTAAAAAATGAAGGGATTGGAGAAATTTTACCACCCCAATTCTGGGAAAAATTGGGGGAGTGGGAGAGGGAGGGGGTTCCCCAATTGCCTCCCCATCTCTATGCCCATTTGACCCGGATTCTCCATCGGAAAATTGGAGAAAAGTTGAGGGAGTTGGGAGATGGAAAAGGGAGAGAAATAGGGGAGATTTTCCGAAAGGAGTTGAAAAATTTCCTCTCATCTCCCCGGGGGGAAGAGTGGTTGAAAGAGGGGGCAGAAGGGTTTTGGCAGAGTCTCAAAGGGGTTGAGCTTACCCTATCTCAAGTTGTAGGGAAGGAGAATAGTCAAAACCTCCGCCGGTGGCTTGCTCAAAAAGTGGAGGAGATAGTAGAAGAGTTGGCACGGGAGATTGAAAAAGACCGCCCTCAACTGGAGGAGGAGATAAATAGAGTAATTGATAGGGAATTGGAAAAGGATCAATTGGGGTGGCTTTTGAAAAAGATAAAAGACCTTTTTATTTCCAATTTGGCAAACAGATATCAAATTGTTGAAAAATTTATTGCCGGAATAAGGGAGGAGGGGACAAGTTGGAGTAAACAACTGGAAAGGGGACTTTCCCAAATTTTTGAGGAGTGGTCTATCGGCAAAATAGTCGCCTCTTTGGAGAGGGAAGGAATTGTAACCTCCCTCCATCTCTATCGTTGGGAAAAGGAGCTTTTCAACTACTTTCTCACCCCCGGTAAAATTGAAGGGTGGATTATCTCCGCCCTCCCCCGGGAGAGGGAAAAGATAGTTGCCACCCGCTTAACCGGTTACTTGATGGAGAAACTTCCCTCCATTCTCTCTAAAGTTATTGGAGTGGTTGAGGAGAGTAGGAAGAGGGAGAGCCTCTCTTCCCTTCTCCGTTGGGGAGGCGACCTCTTTGCCACGACCCCCTCTCTTTTTACCCCTTCCCTCCGCCCCTTTGCCCCACTCCCCTTTACCCCCCTTCTAAAAAGGGGGGCTCTCCACTGGAGTGCCCCTTTGGCTTCTGTAACTACCCGTCTTCTCCAAAATCACACCCCCACCCTTTTGAAAGGGGAGATAGCCCAGTTGGTGCACCGGGAATTGGCACAGGAGACCCCCCGCCAAATTGCCAAAAATGCCCAAAATCTCTTGGGAAACCACCTTCAACCCATCACCCTTTTTGGAGGAGTGGTAGGGGGAGGGATTGGGGTTGCCACCGCCGGAATTGCCCCTCCCCACTGGAGTTTACCTCTTATCTATGGAATAACCGGACTCTTTACCAACTGGTTGGCAATAGAGATGCTTTTCCGCCCTTATCGGAAAAAGTGGTATCTTCCTTTCCTCTCCCCCGGTGCCCTTATCAAGGGGCAAAAGAGATTAGCCCAATCGATAGCCCGGGCAATTTCCTCCACCTACCTTTCGGAGGAGGTTTTGAAAAGGGAAGTGGAAAGGGTGGAAAAAATGGGGGAGAAATTTTTGGGAAAACTTCCACAAACTTGGGAATTTCTCCCCTCTCTCCTCTCCCCCCACCTCCTCAATTCCGCCGGAGCCCATCTCCTCTATCGTCTCCCCAGTTGGATAAACCACCTCCCCCCTGCCACTCTCCCCTCCTTCCTTTTCCATCTTCTTCCAATCCTCCCCTATCGGAAAATAGCCCTTTCCCTCCCCCCTTCTTCCCCCATCTGGAGAGAAAAGGGAGTTGCCTTTTCCCCTCCACTGGGCTCTCTAATTGGGGAGATTTTTTTCCAACTCCCTCTCCACAAACTTTTTCTTCTCCAATGGGAGAGGATAGAGTATAAAAGTTTGGGGGAGATTTTGGGAAAGGAGGGGCGGAAATTGTTCCTCCAAAAGATGGATAATCTTCTCCAACAGGGAGTTCAAATCTTAAAGGAGATGGCTCCAAAAATTGAAACCCAACTCCTCTCCCAGATGGGCTTTCTCCAACGGCAGTTGGTGGGTGCCAAAGTAGGAGAAATTATCCGGGTCCTTACCGGGGAGATTTTCCCCTCCTATCTCCTTTCCAAAAGGGAGTTTCTCCATCGATTGGTTGAAAAGGAGATATTTCCCCTCCAACTCTCCCAATTGGGGGTCCAAGTTGGGGAAGAGGGGATTCAAAAGGTCTGGAGTAACATCTGGAAAGGAGAGGGGGGGAGATGGATTGGACTCCTTGCCCCCTCCCTCCCCAAAACCCTCTCCCACATCTCTACCCTCTCAATCCCCATTTTACTTCCCCCCTTCCAACTCTATCTAATTGGAGAGATAGCTCCCCACTTTCTCCCATTTTCTCCACAGGAGAAAAGGGAGATGGAGACTACCCCCCACCTTTTCCAGTGGAAAAATGCCCTTTTCCGCCAAATTCCCCGGGAAATTTTTATCTCCCACTGGAGGAGATGGATTATTACACACCGCCCCCAACTGGAGAGGAGTTTCCATCGGTGGCAAACCCTTCCCCTCTGGAAGAGTTATTTCCGGGAAGTTTTAAAAAATTATCTCTCCCACCGCCATCAAATGGAGGAGATTTTTTCCGACACCCTCTCCACTCTCCCCTCTACCCTTCCTCTCCCCCTTCTCCACTGGATAGAAAGGGTGGGGTTTGAAACCCTTTTGGAGAGTTTACCTTCCCACCTCCCCCCACTTCTCCAGACCCTTCAACTGGAAAAACTGGTAGAGAAGACAATTCAAGAGATGGAGCCCGCCCAACTGGAGGAGCTTTTCCGGGAGTTTGCCAACCCCTATTTCCGCCGGCTTATTCTCTATGGTGCCACCGCCACCCTCTTTACCCTCCCACTGGCTTTGGGATAGGGGAAAAAGGGAAGTGAACTTCCCCTTTGAAGGGGAAGTTTGAAAGGAGAATTACCAAACTCTCCAATTTTCCTATCTCACTTTTGGGGTTAAATTTTGGAAAAAGGGGAAGGGAAAAGGGAGATGGAAGTTAAAAGGGAGAAAGGTTCTTCCCCCTTCTTTTCAGATCAATTCCCCCAGATTATCCCATCTCCTCCACTGGGCGGACGGGAATTCCCTCTTGGAGGAGGTATCTTTTCAAATCGGGGATAGGAATCTCCCGGAAATGGAAAATGGAAGCAGCGAGGCAGGCGTCGGCTCCGTGGAGGAAGGCTTCCTTAAAATGCTCCATTTTTCCGGCTCCTCCACTGGCAATTACCGGCACCGGCACCGCTTGGGAGATGGCTTGGGTAATTTCAATATCAAACCCCCCTTTGGTTCCGTCGGTATCCATTGAGGTGAGGAGAATCTCTCCGGCTCCCCGGTCTACCACCTCTTTTGCCCACTGGAGTGCGTCCAGTCCGGTATTCTCCCTCCCCCCTTTGACAAAAACTTTCCACTCCCCATTTACCCTTTTTACATCAATTGCCACCACAATACATTGGCTTCCAAACCTTTTGGAGGCTTGATTGATAAAATCGGGGTTCCGGACGGCGGAGGAGTTGATGGAGACCTTATCGCACCCCACATTGAGGAGGTCGTAAATATCGGAAAGGGTGGAGATACCTCCCCCGACGGTCAAGGGGATAAAAACCTCCTTTGCCACTTGGGCAACCACATCGATAATTGGTTTTCTCCCCTCATAGGAGGCGGTAATATCCAGAAAGGTGAGCTCATCTGCCCCCTCTTCATTGTATCGGATAGCACTCTCCACCGGGTCGCCGGCGTCCCGGAGTCCCACAAAGTTGACCCCTTTTACAACTCTCCCATTTTTTACATCGAGGCAGGGGATAATCCTTTTGGCAAAAAACTCCATTTTTCTCCTTTTTCCTCTATCTCCACTCCAAAATTTGGGGAATCAAAGGGCGGAGGGCGGAGTAGAGGTCTCTAATTTCCGGTCCGTGGGGCTCTCCAATCAGAAGGAGACGGAGGGGCATAAAAAATTTTTTCCCTTTGAGTCCACTCCGTTCCATCGCCTCTTTTTTGAAAAGGTTGTAATCCTCCGGTAACTCCCCCATCTCTTGTATCACTTTTTTCAAAGTTTTTACCTCCTCTCCAAACTCCCCGGGGTCGATGGGGGAGAAAATTTTGGAAATTTTCTCCTTCAACTCTTTGAGGGTTGTTACCTCATCTCTGTAGAGTTGGGCAATCGGTTCAAGGTCGGGGGAGATGCCCAATTTTTCGGTCAAGCTTCCAATCTTTTTCAGGTGTTGGCGGTTGAGGAAATTGAGCTTTTCAATATCAAATTTTGCCGGAGCTTTGGAAATTTTCTCCAGTTGGAAAAACTCCACCGCCTCCGGAAGGGTGAAAACCTCTTTGGGGAGGGTATTTCCCAAAAGTAGAAGATAGTTGGCAATCGCCTCCGGGAGATACCCTTCTTCCAAAAGCCATTTGACGGAAAAGTGTTTCTCCCGTTTGGAGAGTTTTTTCCCCTCTTGGTTGAGGATTATGGGGAGGTGGGCATACTCTATCTCTTGGGGGTAACCCAAAGCCCGGCGGATATGAATCTGTTTGGGGGTGTTGGAGAGGTGGTCTTCCCCCCGAATTACCAGAGAAATATCGGTTGCCATATCGTCGACACTACAGGCAAAATTGTAGGTGGGGGTGCCGTCGGAGCGGAGGATAATAAAATCGTCCACTTCAAAGGGGGGAAACTCCATTTCCCCTTTGATTTTGTCGGTAAATTTAATTGGCTCCTCCGGCTTTTTCAATCTTATTACATAGGGTTTCCCCTCCTTCAATTTCCGGGCAACCTCTTTTGGGGTTAAACTTCTACACTTTCCAGAGTAGCGATAGGGGCGATGCTCTATTTTTGCCATCTCCCGCTCTTGGGCTATCTCCTCCGGGGTGCAGAAACAGGGGTAAGCCTTCCCCTCCTCCACCAATTTCTCCGCCAATCTCCGATGGAGTTGGCTATTTTGGCTTTGGTAGAAAATTTGTGCCGGCTCTATACCAAAAAGTTTCAAAATCTCCAGTATCTCTTTATCCTTCCCCGGAATATTCCGCTCTTTGTCGGTATCCTCAATCCGGACGACAAAGGGCTCCCCCTTCTGTTGGGCAACCACCCAATTTATCAATGCCACCCGCAAATTTCCCAAATGGAG
>PUXY01000036.1 GCA_009659955.1 Campylobacterota bacterium
TTCATCTTGTTTACCACTTTTCTAACCTTTTTTAAATTAGTTAAAGGAAAATTAATCCTCAATTTAAAAAAGGGGTATAAAATAAATCTTTATCAAGCTTTCGATATCGAAAGGATAAAAAAATGAAAAGAGTAGTTTTTCTTTTAGGAATTTTTGGATTACTTTGGTCTAATCAGATTTTTCCTCTCCATTACAAAGGAACTATCAAATTTATGGGGGAGACTATGGTCTATTACTCCCCCAATCCTCCGGTAGAAATTTTGGTTTACGACAATAACACCACTCCGGTTATCCGGGTAAATAGAAAAGTGGTAGAGGGGCTCTCTTCAATGGGAAATAAAGTTGCCAAAATCCAATATTACATTCAACGGCGGAAAGATGGGGGGCTTTTTATTGTGGAAATTACTTCCCAAGGTCAAAAATTAACCCCTGCCCAACTGGACAAGCTCCGGACTACCATTTGCAATTACTACAGAAAATATGCCAAAAAGATTGATTTAATTTACATCGATACAATTAGTAAAGTTGGCTACTATCTCAAAATTAACAATTGCAACTCTCCCCTCAAATATGTTGTCCAACCGGCACCTCAACCCCAACAAACCAAAAAAGAGCAACTCCCCCACCGGACTGGAATAGGGGTTAAACCTGCCCCAATTTCCCAAACTTCTACCCAATCCCAACTTCCACCCTACTCCGGAGTTCAAATCCCACCTCAACCCACCGGTCAAACTCCAGTTTCCAATCAACCCGCTCCCCAAACTCCCCCACTCTCCCAACCCCGGGTTGCTCAACCCCAAACTTCCACCACCCAACCCACCGCTACTACACCCACTATCCCATCATCAGTTACTCCCCAACTTCCTCCTCAACCTACCCAAAATATGAACCTTCCTCCCCAACCTACTCCTACCGGAAGGTAGTCTATGTCCAAACCCAAAATTTCGTTGGTTTTGGGGGGTGGTGGTGCCCGGGGATTTGCCCATATTGGGGTGATAGAGAGGCTCAAAAAGGAGTTTGAGATTGTCTCCATCGCCGGCACTTCGATTGGGGCTCTGGTTGGGGGTCTGGAGGCGGTGGGGAAATTGGAGGAGTATAAAAATTGGCTCTCCAATATGGAGTTTACCGATATGGTCAAATATCTCCAATTTAATATGAAAAGGGGTGAAAAACGGGTAAATCTCAATTTGGAAAAGATTTTTCACCAGTTGGAGCAGTGGACCAGTGGGGTTAAAATTGAAGAATTACCCATTAAATATACTGCCGTTGCGGTAGATTTAAACCGGGAAAGGGAAGTATGGTTCCAAAAGGGAGACCTTTTGACCGCTATCCGGGCATCGATAGCAATTCCCGGAATTTTCCCGCCGGTTGAAATGGAGGGACGCACCCTCGTCGATGGGGGTATTTTAAATCTTTTACCGGTGGGGGCTACAATCCCCGACGAAAGCGATTTGGTGGTTGCGGTAGACCTTTTTGGAGACCGACCTATAGCCAGTTACTCTTTTCCATTGACCGAACTTGAAACCCTCAAATTGAGCCATCAAATCTGGAACCGATTTTTCCGGGAAAAAAATTCCATTATGGAAAGGGCTATTTCTTTAATGATGGAGGTAATTCTCCGGTATAGGCAAGCGGAATTTGAACCGGATATCCACATCAAAATTCCCAAAGATGTAGCCAAATGGTATGAGTTTTACAAAGCCAAACCTCTAATTGAAATAGGCTATTTTATTGCGGAAGAGTATCTCCACAGATACCATCTCCGGCAACTTTACCAAGGGAGGGAATAGCTCTTTTGGGGGGAAGGAAAAATTAGTGGGGAGGAAAAGGGGTGTCCTCTTCTACTCCTTTGTTCCTTTGGGAAGGAAATTAAAAGAGTAGAGTTTACCTTGAAATTTTTATCCCACAAAAAGCAGAATGTGGGATTGGGTTATTTGAATTATCGGAAAAGTGGGGAAAAGAGAGAAAAGGAAAAAGGTGAAGGAAAAAAAGAGAAAAAAAAGGAGGAAAAAAATTACTCCTTTTTCTCTCCTCCTTTCTCCTTTTCAATTTGAAGTTTTTCCCACATCTCTTTTTCGGAAAGGATTTGGATACCCAATTTTTGGGCTTTGGTCAGTTTACTTCCCGGTTTTTCTCCCACAATTAGAAAATTGGTCTGTTTGGTAACCCTATCCTCCACTTGAGCCCCCGCCTCTTCCAAAATTTTTTTAATTTTAGAGCGACTTTGAGCCATTTTACCGGTTAATACCACTTTTTTACCGGCAAAAAAGCCCGATTTTTTCTCTTCTGTCGGCGGTTTGATTTGTTGAGTCGGGTCGACCGGTTGAATAATTTCAATCAACTCTTCAATTTTGGGGCGGTTGACCTCCACAAACTCTTTCAACGACTTAACCATCTCCTCCCCAAATCCCTCAATCTCCCTCCACTCTTCCGGAGTGCACAAATAGAATTTAACCCCACATTTCTGGCAAAGTTTCCGGCTTGCCACCTCTCCAATATGCTCTATCCCCAATCCACTTACAAACCGCCAACAGGGGGCACCTTTGGCTCTTTCAATCGCCTTTAGAAGATTTTCCGCCTTTTTTTCTTTAAAGCCCGGCAGGGTCAAAAGTTGCCCTTTGGTCAATCGGAAAAGGTCTGGAATCTCTTTTACCAATCCCCGCCGGTAGAGGAGCTCTACAATCTTCTCCCCCAATCCTTCGATATTTAGTCCACTTTTTCCGGCAAAATGCACCAGAGAATTTATTACCCGGGCGGGGCAGGAGAGGTTTTGGCATTTGATAATTGTCCCCTCATCTAAAACCGGGCTTCCACAAACTGGACACTCTTTGGGGCGGGGGATTGGTATTTGCACCCAAAGGGAGTTTAAGAGAGGTTTAAACTGGTTCAAAATTTCCCCCAAATCGGGAGGAGATAGAGGGGATTTTTTTGGGAAATTTTTCCTTTTCCGTCGGAGTGTGTCCAAAATTTGAATCAATTTCCGGAGTTGGGGGTAATGTTTCCGGTAAGTGCGGAGAAATTGGGAAATTTTCCGGAGTTTTTGGGAATAGGGGAGAGGTTGGGTCAAAATTTCGGCAATTTTCTCCCAAAGGGTCTGCCGTTTCTGTTTCAAAACCCGGACAATTTTGGGAATTACATCTCCACTCCGGATAACCACAACCTTGTCCCCAATTCTAATATCTAACCGCTCTATTTCGTCAAAATTGTGGAGGGTTGCCCGCTCTACGACTACCCCTCCAATCTCCACCGGCTCCAAAATTGCCACCGGAGTTAAAACCCCCGTCCTTCCAACTTGAACTTTGACCCCTTTTAAAGTGGTTTCCCGCTCTGCCGGGGGGAATTTGAAGGCGACCATCCATCGGGGGTATTTTTGGGTGTATCCCAATTTTTGGTGGAGGGAAATTTGGTCAACTTTTACCACCATTCCGTCCATCAAAATTGGGAAACTCTCCCGGAGTTCCAAAAATTTCCCATACTCCTCTATTACCCCTTGGGCGGTTTTTACAACCCGCCGGCGGGGGGGCTTTTTGAACCCCAAATTGTAGACCCACTCCATAACTTGGGAGTAGAGGGGGAGTCCCAACTCCTCCAACCCATACCCTACCCCCCACGGGTAAAAGAGGAGGGGGCGTCGGGCGGTAATTTTGGGATCCAATTGCCGGAGGCTTCCAGCGGCGGCGTTCCTTGGGTTGGCAAAGGGCTCCTCTCCCCGGGCTATCCTCTCCCGATTCAATTTTTCAAAATCTTCCTTTCCAATTACCACCTCCCCCCGGATTTCGATAGTTTCCGGTATCGGCGGGTTACTCTCCCCATCTACCGGAATTTTCAAAGGGATAGATTTGATGGTTTTGGCGTTTTGGGTTACATCTTCCCCCACTTCCCCATCGCCCCGGGTTTCTGCCCTCTCCAAAATTCCATTTTTGTAGATGAGGTTGAGACTCACCCCATCAAATTTTGGCTCCAGATAGAAGGTAAAAGGCTCCCCCTCCGCCAATTTCTCCACCCGTTGCACCCACTCCCGGAACTCCTCCGGAGAGAAGACATCTTCCATAGACCACATTCGGGTAAGGTGTTGGGCTTTTTTGAACTCTGGCAAAATTTCCCCTCCCACCCGTTGGGTGGGGGAGTCGGGGAGAATCTCCTCCGGGTGGCTCTCTTCATACTTTTCCACCGCCCGATAGAGCCGGTCATACTCCTCATCGGTTACCTCTGGGCGGTCTAAAACATAGTAGGCGTAAGCCCACCTTTTCAATTTTTCAACCGCCTCTTTATATTGGGGAAAATTTTCTATTTTCGGGGTTTCCATTTTTCCACTTTCCTCCTTATTTATTTCCTTTCCTCTTTCTCTCCCTTCCAAAAATTATCCGCCTTTAACTTTGGAGATAAAAGCCCTCTTTCTCTTCCCTCCTCACCAGTAAAATTATAACTTTTCCCTTTCCCTCTCCTCCACTCCCCTATTCCTCCTTTTTTGCCACTCTCCTCTCTGGGAAAAAGTCTTCCTTATTGCCAAAGAAGAGTTAAAACCCCGGTAACATCTCTCTTCTCCCCCGGGGAAGTGGAGGGGAAAAACCTTGAGAAAATGGGACAAATAAGGTATAAAATGGAAAAAAGGAGTCAGATGGTTTCGGTCTGCACCTACTGCGGGGTAGGGTGTGAAATTGAGGTTGAAGTAGAAAATAATAAGATTCAGAAAATCTCCCACTTTCCCGGAGGGGTTTCCAATGGAGGTGGCATCTGTGTAAAGGGGAGATACGGGTTTAAATTTTTGGAGAAGCGTCTCCCAACCCATTTGGCAAAAATGGAGTATATTGACAAAATCGCCCCCCAACTCCCCTTTCCCCTCCAAGTTCGATTGGCAAATTTGACTCCCTACGACCATCGGTTTTATCAAATCCCCTTTACTTTGGCAGTGGATTTAACCAGTTGGCAATTGGGGAAGATTGTGGAGGAGATGGGGGGAGAGGCGGTCGCCGGAATTGGGGGTGCCCGCACCAATCTGGAAAGCGGGTGGGTTTTCCAGAAGTTTATCCGGGAAGTTATCGGCTCCCCCAATGTGGATAATTGTGCCCGGGTCTGCCACGCCCCTTCCCTAAAGGGGTTGAAACGGACAATTGGGGAGGGGGCAAGTAGTCTCCCCTTTGACGCCCTCTTCCAGTCGGAGGTAATTTTTGTAATTGGCTCCAACACCACCCACGCCCACCCGATGGTTGCCAAACGGATTATTGAGGCAACCCGCAGGGGGGCAAAATTGATAGTGGTAGATGTCCGGGAAATTGAATTGATGAAATTTGCCGATATATCGGTAATTCTCCCCTTTGAAACCAATCTCCTCTTTCTAAATAGTCTCGCCCGGGAAATTTTGGAAAAAGGGTTAGAGAATAGGGAATTTATCGCCCGGCGGACAGGTAATTTTTCCCAATTTAAAACCCAACTTCTCTCCTCCCCCGATGGGAAAGAGACTTTCCGCCGGGGCGGGTTTGGGAAGGTTGCCGATGCCATCGAAAAAATTGCTCCCCTTTTGACCCGGAAAACCGCTTTCCTTTGGGGATTGGGGGTTACAGAGCATCTGGACGGAAGCGACGCCGTTTCGGCAATTGCCAACCTTGCCCTTTTGAGTGGCAATTTTGGAGAGGGGGCAGGGGTAATGCCGTTGCGGGGGCAAAATAATGTTCAGGGGGCGTGTGATGTGGGGTGTCTCCCCTACTACCTCCCCGACTATCAACCTCCAGAAAAGGAGGGGCTCAAAACCCCCCAAATTTTCGACGCCATTTTGGAGGGAAAAATTGGGGCGGTGGTAAATATGGGGGAAGATCTTCTCCAAATCCACCCCAACCAGAATAAAGTTGCCAAAGCTATCGAAAAACTCCCCTTTTTGGTGGTTTTGGAGGTAATGGAGAGTCGGATTGTGGAAAAAGCCGATATAGTCTTTGCAGTCAAAAGTGGGTATGAAAAGGAGGGGGTGTATGTCAACGCCGAAAGGCGACTCCACCTAACCCAACCTTTGGTTACCTCCCACCTCCCAGACGATTGGGAAGTGATACAGAAAATTGCCCAAAAGATGGGGGGAGAGTTCAATTTCGCCTCCACCCGGGAGGTTTTGGAAGAGGGAATTGCCCGGGAGGTGGGGCGATTTGCCGGAGCCCGATATGCCCGGCTCAAAAATGGAAAAAGTCTCCAATGGCCTATTGCCCCATCGGGGGAGGATACCCCTATTCTCCACCGGGAAAAGTTCTCTACCCCCGACGGGTTGGGGTATTTCCACTTTGCCCAATGGGAGCCCCGGGGGGAACTCCAGTGGCATCTGACCAAGGGGAAAACCCCGACTGGAGATATTTCCCCCCCGTGGTATCTGACCACTGGAAGGGATATTTCCCAATACAACAATGGGAGTCAGACCGATCCCGCTCCCCAACTCCACCGGAAATATCCGGAAGATGTTCTTCTGGTAAACCCCATACATCGCCCCCAATTGGGGGAGAGGGTTCAACTCAAATCCCAATTTGGAGTCTCCGCCCCGTTGAAAGTCCGCTACACCTCCAAAATCCGCCCCTACACCCTCTACACAACTTTCCACTTTGCCCAAAGTAGAGTCAATTTCCTTTTTGGAGATGAGGCAGACCGCCACACTTTAACCGCCCGTTTCAAATCGGTGGAGGTGGAGGTGATTCCAGTGGAAACTCCGGAAAAAGAGGGGTAAAAAGAAGTGATTCTTCTCCGGAGTAGAGAAAAAATTTGACTCAACCCGAAAAAAATTGACTCAACCCTGCAAGGGAGGGGTCGACAATTTTCGCTTTTTTGTTTCTGCCACTTTTCAATGGAGACAGAAACTCCCTTCAAAAGGGAGAGGGGATAAACCCCTCCCAATTACACACTCCCAAAGTTTGGAGAAGTTAAAACCAAATCCAATTTTTTATTTAAATTTCACCGGTTTAACTCTTTCCTTAAAAAAAGATTAAAGAATTTAACCCATTTGGAGACTTTTTTCTCAACTTTTTTAATCAATTTAAAAAATTTAATGTTCAGTTGAAAATTGACCACTACCATTTTGGAAAGAAAAAATTATTTTAATTAAGGAGAGCAAAATGAAAATGGTTTGCCCCGTATGCCACGAAGATGGAAAAATGATTCCAGTAAGTGGAGCTTTTTTGGAAGATAGTTACGCAATTGCCCAAAGATTTGAACCTAAAGTAGCAGTTAGAGTTATCCTCAATGCAATGGGGATTGAAGATAAAGAGGGGAAAATTTTTCTGGTATGCCAAGAGTGTGGAAACATTTTGGAAGTTAACTGCCAAGTAAAAAATTATCTCCACTAAAAAGGAGAATAAAAGGGGACAAAAAATAGAGAAATTTGATTAAAATTTAATAAAAATAGTTTAAATTTATAAAAATAATTCTCCCCTTTAGAAGCTTCAGAATTTAGTTGAAAAGTTTCCAGACTCTTTTCCCAGTTTGAGTTTCCCAATCCTTCTCCTCCTTTCGTTTGTTAATAGAATAAAAAATATCGGCAAAAATTCCTTCTATCCTCTAAAAAGATAACTAAAAAGAATACCCCTACCCCGATGGACAAAGGGGGTAAAATTTATTACTATTTCTGCCCAATTGCCCCCTCTCTTTTCAAAATTGATACCCCAAAAGGAGTTGCCGATGGAGAATAGTTTCACCCCCAGACTGGAAAGGGCAATGATAGAGTTTATTGAACTTTTGGAAAAAGGGGAGTTTTTTGAAGCCAACGAAGTTTTGGAAGAGGTGTGGAGACCTTTACCCAAAGGAAGTCCGGTCAAATTGGGGTTAAAAGGGTTAATAAATGGGGCGGTAACTTTGGAGTTGAAAAAACGGGGAAGAGAAAGTTATCCTAAAATTTGGAAAATTTTCCATAAATATAAAGAGTATTACCCCCTTCTCCCCTTCTCCAACCGGGCGGTTGAACTCCTCAATCGGTTGGCTTCCCCCCTTCCTCCAGTGGAGATATCTTTTCCTTTCCCCCAAAAAGAAGGAAAGAAATAGGGGAAATTTTGGGAGTTTTGTTTCAAGCCCCCGGAAAAAATTGGAAGAATGATTTTTTCCCTCTTTGGAGGGAAAGGGAGGTTCTATTTTTCTGTCTTTCCACTTTTTTCCAATAACCCCTCCTCTTCAAAAGCCCGACGGGCACCGGGGTGGAGGAGTTTCAGGTCAAACCCTTTTAGAAGGTCCTGTTTGGTCAAATGGCGATAGGCAGGGTGCATCTTTTTAAACTCTTCAAAATTGTCCAACACCGCCTTGGTGAGCCGATAGACTACCTCCGGTTCCATTTTGGCATCGGTAACTAAAATTGCCTTAACTCCATAACTTTTTACCGGTTTATCTACCCCTTTGTAGATTCCGCCGGGGATTGTTCCCCACTCATAGTAACTCCGCTCTTTTACCAATTTTGCCACCCCGGGGGAGTCCAGAGGGATAATTTTTATCCCAACCGCCGACGCCGATTCCCGGATATTGTCGGCAGGGTGTCCCACCATATAGAAATATCCCTCAATTTTCCCTTCCCGGAGGGCAACCGGGGCTTCAGTCGATTTCAATTGGGTTACTTTTACATCGGAAAGGGAGAGATTGGGAATAGCCTGAAAAAGGGTTTTGACTGCTTCGGAATTTCCACTGCCGGGGGCTCCAATATTAATTTTATGTCCTTTCAATTGAAGGAGGTTTTTTATCCCCGAATCTTTCCGGACTACTAAAGTTAAAAGTTCCGGGTAAATGGAAAAAACTACCCGGAGGGAGGAGTAGGGGTGCCCTTTAAACTCCCCTTTTCCGTGGTAGGCTTGAAAAACGATATCGGACTGGGCAATTCCAAAATCCAACTCCCCTTTTTTCAGTTCCCGGAGATTGGAGAGACTCCCTTCGGTGCTCTCTACACTACATTTGAGATTTGTCTCTCTTTTGTATCGGTTAAGGAGTTTACAGATGGCACCACCGGTGGGATAGTAGACTCCGGTAACTCCCCCGGTTCCGATAATTAAGAATCGATATCCCCAACTTCCGGTTATCAAAAGGGCTGAAAATGCCATTCCCCCTAACAATTTTTTCATATCTACTCCTCTCGCTTTTGGGAAAGATTATAGCTTATAAAAGAGAAGGGAAGGGAGAAAAGAAGGGAGCTATTCAGAGGTATCGTAAGGTTTTTCTCCTACTATATTTCCTGCCGGCAAATATCGACAGACAATAAAGGTTTTTTTCCAATCCCCATCTTGAATTACCGCTTTTCCACACCCCATTTCAGTAGTGGTGCTCCAGACCTGTTGGGTGTAGTGTCCACACACTTTCCCCTCTTCACAATAATCATCGGCTCCAACGGCTCCCCCCAAATAGTAGGCTTTTTCCGCTTGCCACGCATTTACGGCATCGCTTAAAGTGGCAACTTGATCCCCGGTGGTGCCGTAATAGTAGAGATTTTCTCCATAATCTCCAGAAGAGTGTTGGAGAGTTCCCAATTGTGCCAGATAGGCAGCCCACGCTTCCGAACCCTTTGCCAAATCCTCATTCCAAGTTAGAGGCGGAACCCCAACTTCTTCCCTATATTGATTGGTCAAATCTAATCCCGCTTGAATTTCATCGGCAGACATTGGAACAACAAGGGTAGAAGTTGCAGGGGTAATTTTGACTGGGGTTTGAAGGGCTTTGTTTACAATCTCACTCCCCAAAGTGGAAGTGTATACTCCCAATAATTTTCCATTATAGAGGACAAACTGCCCACTTTGGGCATTTCCACCGCTATCAGTCCAACTCAACTCCAACACCCCATTGTTAATTTTCCAACTTCCATTGAGGGAGACCCCGTCCAAAGTTCCGGTCATACTTCCATCGTTGGTAAGGGTCAAGTCCACATTATCCCCTACAATTGACCCTCCATTGGTTAAATCGTCTCCAAAGAGGGTAATTCCCGGTAACTGATCAAGGGTTTTATCTTTGGGGAGGGCGATTGTAGTTTTACTGGTTACTTTCCCACTTCCATCGATATAGGTTATTTCCCAAGAGTAAAGGTCTAAAGGTTTTACACCGGTCAGAGAAATTTTGGTTCCATCGGAATAACTAAATACAATACTATCCCCATTTGCTTCCCAAGTTCCGGTCAGAGGAGTTCCAGTGGAATAGTCGGTAAAACTATTTCCACTTATAACCAGTTCAGTCCCATCTGGTTGAAAAATCCGATTATTATTTAAAAATTCGGCTATCCCCAAAGCCGTTACTTGTTGGGGGTCAAAGGTGGTTCCATTCTCCAGAGAGTATTCAATTGCCTTTTGAATTAAAAGGGGGTCGTTATTGGAAAAATCATTTTCTTGGACTATTTGCAAATTTTCTTGGGCGGTCTCATCTTTTACCGCATTTACCAAATCCCCCTTTTCCAGAGTCTGGAAGTCCACCGCTTGATCTATTTGGGTTGGGTCGGTGGGAAGAGTTTGAGCCAAAATTACACTGGTAGCATAAACTTTAGGATACTTCCTAATATCTACTTGACAGAGGGTGTCGGGACTCAATCCCAAAGATTGGGCTACCGCCTCTTTTACCTTTTCCAAAGCGGTTTCATCTAAACTACCTTGGGCTTTCAATTTATACATATACCCCCCTACAATTGTGGTAATGGGGGTTACATAGGTGGTAGTAGTTCCTTCAAAGGGGGCAGAAAGTTTTTTGGTAAAGGGTTTAAGGGTGTAGGTATCGATGGTTTTACCGGCAATAGGCTCCACCAAAATGGGGGCTCTTACATTCAAATCCACTTTTGGAAGGGTATAAGTCCCATTTTCATCGGTGGTTGCAGTAGGTTCGTCGGAATCACAAGTTCCATTGAAGTTGAGGTCCAAACAGACTTTGGCGGTGGAGATAGGTCCATCAATTACTGCTCCACTGACATCGGCGGTTTTGGTTGTGGTAGTATTGTCGGAACTCCCCCCTCCGCCCCCACACCCTTGCAATATTAAAAAGAGAGGCACAATTAAAGCTCCAGTTGCCAACTTTTTCATCAAAACTCCTTTTTTTTAATTTTATATTAAAAACTCCTCCAAAGTCAATTTTTCTCCAACCCTATTTTCGATATACTACCCCTCAATAGAAAATTATCATCTGGGAAAAGGAGAAAAAATGGCACGGAGTCTGGAAAATCAAATTTTAAGTTTTGGAGAGTTACAAGAGCCCCACACCTCTTTAACTATCGCTTATAGCTCTGTTCGGGTTGAAACCGGTAAACTCTACAATGGAATGGAGCCAATTGATCCCATTCGCCATTTAATTATTATTCTCCAAGAGAATGCCCGGGATATGGGGGGAGACGGGCTTAAAAATATCCAAATCAAAATGGTGCCCTTGACCCAACCTGATGGAACCCAAATTATCGATTATTACGCAATGGCAACGATTATAAAATTGACAGAAGAGTGAGAAGGGGGGAAATGAAAGTTAAGATTAAAAAGGTGAAAACTCTTCTGGAGGCTCTCCCTTATATTAAAAAATTTGCCGGGGAAAAGGTGGTTATCAAATATGGGGGAAGTGCCCAAACCAATAAAGAGCTTCGGGAGAGTTTTGCCATCGATGTGGTAATGTTAACAATGGTGGGTATAAAGGTGGTTATTGTCCACGGCGGGGGTAAACAGATAACCCAATTGTTGGAGCAGTTGAAAATTCCTACCCATTTTGAAGATGGGATTCGGGTAACTACCCAAGAGAGTATTAGAATTGTGGAGATGGTTTTAAGTGGGGAAATCAACAAAGGGATAGTCCATAACCTCAACCTCCACGGAGCCAAAGCTATCGGAATTAACGGAAAAGATATGAACTTTATGAAGGGGCGGAGTTTAAAGGGATTTACCGGGGAGGTGGTATCCATCGATGGGGAGTTTCTCAATCGATTAACCGACGACGGATTGGTGCCGGTTATTGCCCCCATTGCGGCGGGGGAAGAGCCGGGACACCCCGGTTATAACATCAATGCCGATATAGTAGCCAGTAAAGTAGCCGGGGCGATTAAAGCCAAAAGACTCCTCTTTTTGACCGATACTCCCGGAGTTTTGGATAGGGAGGGGCGTCTCCTTTCCTCTTTGACCCCCGCCCAGATTGTAGAGCTAAAAAGTAGGGGAATTTTGTGGGGGGGAATGTTACCTAAAATAGATTCGGCAGTAGAAGCCCTTGAAAAAGGGGTGGAAAAAGCCCATATTATCGACGGGCGGGTAGAGCACTCTATTTTATTGGAGCTTTTTACCGAATCGGGGATTGGAACTGAAATAAAAAAATAGAGGGGAAAAAAGGGAAGGGAGAATTACTCCTTTTCCGGAGAAGAGGGAGAATCTTTGCTATCTGTCAGAGGGGTTTCAGATTTTTCCTCCAATTCTCCCAACTCTCCACTACTCTCCTTTTCCTTCTCCCCTTTTTTCTCTTTTTCTTCCTTTTCTTTTTGCTCTTTTTCCACCAATCCGGCTTTTTGGACAATTTGGTGGAGGACTCCATTTATAAACTGCCGGGATTTCTCTTCCGAGTAGAGTTTGGCAATTTTGATAGCTTCACTGATAGCTATCCGATAGGGTTGATTTTCATAGAAAATTTCATAAAGGGCGAGTCTCAAAATCTGTTTATCCACTTTATCCAATCTTTCCAAATCCCACCCTACCAGATTCTCTTTGAGGAGTTTATCTATCTCCGGGAGATATTTTTGGACTCCTCTCAAAAGTCGCCGGGCAAAATCCCCTTTTCTCCCTTTAATTTTCCTCTCCTCCAGATGGCTTTCAAACTGCTCCAGTGCTTTATCATTTCCCTGCTCTTGGGCGTAGAGGGTTTGAACCACCGCCTCCCGGGCGTGGGTTAAAGTAGCCATTTTTCTCCTTTTTTTCTCTCATTTTTATCTCAAAGAGGTAAAAATTGAACTTTCCGGGTCTGGGGAATTTTCCCTCTTTCCATTCCCCTTTTTTCCAGAAAACTTCCTTTTCCTTCAATCGATTCCCCCGTGGGGTTTCCCCTAACTCTATCAAATTTCCCCTTCTCTCAAATTTCCCGGGGAGGAGAAAGTTTTACTTTCTCCGTTGGGTTACTCCCCTTTTATTCTCCCCTATTGTCTCTTTTCCTCTCCCTTCCCTTTTTTAATCTTTTCCCTTCTCTTCCCTTCCTTTCCAAAACACTCCCCAAATGGGATTAAAATTTCCCCGGAAACTTAAATCTGTTTGTAGAGATTGATCAACTCAATCAAACTGACCATCGCCTCCGCCCCTTTATTGCCCGCTTTGGTGCCGGCTCTTTCAATCGCCTGCTCAATTGTATCGGTGGTCAAAACCCCAAAGGTTACCGGGGTATCAAATTGCAAAGTGGCGTTGGCTATACCCTTGGTGGCTTCCGCCGCCACATAATCGAAATGGGGGGTAGCTCCCCGGATAATTGCCCCGAGGCAACAGACCCCGTCAAACTCCCCTTTTTTCAGTATTCTCTTGAGAAGGAAGGGGAGTTCAAAAGCCCCCGGCACCAGAAAAAGGGTCAAATTTTTATCTTTCCCCCCGTGGCGGAGAAAGGCGTCTTGAGCCCCCTCCACCAATCTATCGGTTATCAAATGGTTGAATCGACTGGCAACTATTGCCACTTTTTCATTTCCTTTGAGATATAAACTCCCTTCAACCCGTTTCATTTTTTTCCTTTTTTCAAATTTTTATCTTCCCAACAAAGGTTGAAATTCTCTTTTTCCTCCCCTTCTTCCCCCTTGTTGTTATGGAAATTAATTGATTTTCCTTTCAGATTTCCAAAGGGGATTTAAAATTCCCTTTTTCTCCCTTTCCCCCTCTCCAGTCGAAATTTTGCCGGTCTCTCCTTTCCAATAGAGCCTCCAAAAAAATCGCCAACTCTTTTTTCTCTCCACTCTTTTCCGGCACCTTACCCTCTCTCTTCTTTTGTTCTCTCCTCTCTTTCCAATCTTCCCCACCCCTTCCTTTCTCCAACTCCTCCCACCTTCTCCGGGAGATGGAAAAGGGGATTTTATCCTACTCTCCCCCCTTTTTCCGTTCCCGGGAGAGAAATTTTCTAAACTCTGCCACCTGTCGGGCAACCTGCCCCGGAGCAGTTCCTCCAAAACTTTTCCGGCTCTGGACTGACTTCTCCAGACTCAAATCCAAATCTTCTCCAATCCGGGGGTCAATTTGCCGGAGAATCTCCAAAGGGAGGTCGCTCAAATCGACTCCCCTCTTTTCCGCCTCCGCCACCGCCCTTCCGGTAATGTGGTGGGCTTCCCGGAAAGGGACTCCCCGATTTACCAGATAGTCTGCCAAATCGGTGGCGGTCAAATGCCCCCTTTTACACGCCCGATACATATTCTCCCGGTTAATCTCCATTGTGGAGAGGAGCTCTATCAAAATTTGGAGAGAGATTAACCCGTGGCGGGTGCTATCGAAGACCACCTCCTTATCCTCTTGGAGGTCTTTATTGTAAGCCAGTGGGAGCCCCTTCATTGTGGTGAGGAGAGCCAACAGATTTCCATACGCCCGCCCAGTTTTTCCCCGGATAAGTTCGGGCACATCTGGATTCTTCTTCTGGGGCATAATGGAGCTTCCAGTGGCATACTGGTCGGAAATGGTAATAAAGCCAAACTCTTGGGAAGACCAGATAATCAACTCCTCCGCCAGTCGGCTCATATGCATAAAGAGGGTGGCGATATTGAAAAGATGTTCCAGTGCAAAATCCCTATCACTGACACTATCGAGGCAGTTGGTGGTAGGGGCGGTAAAGCCCAACTTTTGGGTGGTGGAGTGGCGGTCTATCGGGTGGGGGGTTCCCGCCAATGCTGCACACCCCAACGGATTGAGGTTATTCCGCCGGTAACTCTCTTTAAAGCGGAGATAATCCCGTTTAAACATAGAGGCGTAAGCCATCATTTGATACCCGAAAGTTATCGGTTGGGCGTGTTGGAGATGGGTCATTCCGGGGAGAATTGTCTCCTTCTCCCTCTCCCCCAGTTGGGTTAAAATCTCAATTAAGTTGAGAAGAAGGGTTTGGAACCTCCGATTTTGCCGGAGCACCCACCGGCGGAAGTCGAGGGCTACTTGGTCGTTACGACTCCGGGCGGTGTGGAGTTTTTTTCCGGTTTCTCCAATCAATTGGGTCAACCGCTTTTCAATTGCCATATGGATATCTTCATCGGCAATATCCCATTGGAACTCCCCCCTTTCAATCTCCTCCCCAATCTGCCGGAGACCGGTTACAATCGCCTCCACCTCTTGGGGGGTTAAAATCCCCACCTCCCCCAACATCTGGGCGTGGGCTATCGACCCTTCAATATCTTCCCGATACAACTCTTTGTCAAAGGGGAGGGAGGCGTTGAACTCCTCCAAAAGTTTGGCACTTTTCTGGGAAAAGCGACCACCCCACATTTTTTCACTCATCGACTTACCTTTTTTGGAATTTTCAGTTATTTTTCCGGTTTGGAGAAGGGAGGGGAAATTAAACCAGTTTCCCCCATTTCAGTGTTCCACCGGGATTGGCAATAAAGTGGATATGGAGATGGAAAACCTCTTGCCCCCCTCCTTTTCCGTTGTTGGTAATTAACCGATAGTCTGTAACCCCGACTTTTTCCGCCACTTTTTTAATAAATTCTGCCATTGGGGTAAAAACCTCCGGCGGGGTTTGGGCAAAATTGGGGTAATGGGTTTTGGGGATAATCAAAATATGGACAGGTGCCACTGGATTGATATCGTGGAAAGCCAAAAAGTTATCATCTTCCAATACTTTCTTGGACGGAATTTCCCCTGCCACAATTTGGCAGAAGATACAATTATTTCCCATTGCATCGCTCCTTTTTTTTTGGTATTATACTCAAAAACTTAAAGGCGGGGAGAGGTGAATTTAGAGGAGATTATTGGAAAATGTGGCAGTTTAAAAGAGTTGGAAGAGACCCGAGTTAAACTTCTGGGGAAGAGCGGAGAAATAACCCAAAAGTTTAAAGAGTTGAAAAACTATCCGCCGGAAGAGCGGAAAGAGATAGCCAAAGAGCTCAATCAACTGAAAGAGAGAGCCCAGCAACTGATAGAAGAGAAGCGGAAGGTGTTGGAGGAGGAGTTACTCCAGAAGCAGTTGGAGAGTGAAAAGTTAGATGTAACCCTCTACTCCCCCCGACCGGGGGGGGCAGTTCACCCTATTTCAGCAACTATCGATAGAATTGTCCAATTTTTCAACTCCCTCAACTTTTCCATCGAATTGGGACCGGTGGTAGAGGACGATTTCCACAATTTTGAGGCTTTGAATCTACCCAAATACCACCCGGCAAGGGATATGCAGGATACTTTCTATCTCAAAGATGGCAACCTTTTGAGAACCCACACTTCCCCGGTGCAAATCCACACAATGTTATCCCAAAAGCCCCCTATCCGATTGATTAGCCCCGGGGCAGTATTCCGACGGGACTACGATTTGACCCACACCCCAATGTTCCATCAAGTGGAGGGGTTGGTGGTAGATGAGAAGGGGAAAGTGAGCTTTACCAATCTGAAATTTATTCTGGAGGAGTTTCTCCGGTATCTCTTTGGGTCTGAAACCAAAGTCCGGTTCCGTCCCAGTTTCTTCCCCTTTACGGAGCCCAGTGCGGAGGTGGATATTGGGTGTATTTTCTGCGGAGGAAAAGGGTGCCGGGTCTGTAAACAGACCGGGTGGTTGGAGGTAATGGGGTGTGGTATGGTGGACGAAAATGTTTTTAAAGCGGTCAATTACGAAAATGTGAGCGGTTACGCCTTTGGAATGGGGGTTGAGAGGTTGGTAATGTTACTTTACCGGATTGACGACCTCCGGAGTATGTATCAGGGAGATATTAGATTAATGGAGCAGTTGAAATGGTAGTTACCCGGAAATGGTTGGAGGAGTTTGTAGATTTACGGGGGATTGAGACTGAAGAGATTTTGAGGGTTCTCAATAGTATCGGGCAAGAGATTGAAGGTTACCGGAAAATTGAACTTCCCAAAAAGGTGGTGGTGGGAGAGGTAATTGAGTGCGACCGCCACCCCAATGCCAAAAAATTGAGCGTCTGCAAAGTTAGAATCGGGGAAAAGAGGGAGGATATTCTCCAAGTTGTCTGCGGAGCCCCCAATATCGGGGTGGGGCAGATGGTGCCGGTGGCACTCCCCGGGGCAGTTCTCCCCAATGGGTTGGAGATTGCCAAAAGCTCAATCCGGGGGATTGATAGTTTGGGTATGGTTTGTGGGGCGTTGGAGTTGGGATTGCCCCCAATTGAAGAGGGGATTTTGGAACTGGACGACTCTTTGGGGGAGTTGAAATTGGGAAAAGAGGTGGGGGAATACCTCAATGATGAGGTTATAGAGTTGGGAATTACCCCCAACCGGGGAGATGTGTTGTCGGTTTACGGAGTAGCCCGGGAGTTGGCGACCGCCCTCCGTCTCCGGTTGAAACCGGTGGAAAAAAACTACAAAGAGTTGCCGGAGGGGATTGGTCGGGTGGTTCGGATTTTCAAAAATGAGGCAAAATACTCCTCCAATCTCCTCAAGGCGTTGGACGGAAAAATAGAGAGTTCAGTCAAAGTTAGACTTCGACTTGCCCTTTGCGGGTTGGAGGGGAGAGATGAGAGCGACCGGGTTCTCCAGTATGCGATCCACGCCACCGGGGTTTTAATGGTTCTCTCCAATCGGGGAAATATTACCTTCAAAAACAGAGATGGGATTGATATCTATCAAGCCCCCTACGGGGAGTATCTGATTGGAATTAAAAACGATTTGGAGTATGAGGAGAATGGACACTATATTTTGGAAGCCAGTTATGTAGACCCGGAAAAGATTAGCGAAATTGTCTACCAAAAGGGGATAACCGACACCGACGACCATTTCTATCGGGCGAGCCGGGGGAGTGAACCCCATCTGGAATTGGGGGTTACCTATTTTCTCAATGAGGCAAATTGCAATGTTTTTACCGGAGAATACAATCTGGTGCGGGAGGAGAGTGAAGAGTATCGGATTATAAATGTCTACCTTTCCGATATTTGGGAGATTATCGGGTATCAAGTCCCCGAAAAAGATGTAATTGAGATTTTGAAAATGTTGGGATTTGGGTTGCAGGCGTGGGGAAATACCCTCCGGCTCAAAATCCCTCCCTATCGGAAGGATATTAAAACTACCCAAGATGTGGCGGAGGAGATACTCCGGATTTACGGCATCGACAAAATTCCGGCGGTGCCACTGGAGTTTAAGGAGAAGAACCGGCTTACCCCCCACTTTTTTAAATTAGACCGGTATCGACTCCTCCGGGAGAGGGCGGTGGCAGAAGGTCTCTACGAGGTAGTCCATTTTGCCTTTGAAGAGCGGGAGAGGTTGGAAAAATGGAACCTCCCCACTTTGGAACCCCAACTGGATTTGGTAAACCCGATTGTTTCCGAATTGGACACCCTCCGGACTACCCATCTCCTCCAACTTTTGGACGATGTGGCACTCAATCGGGCAAATGGGTATAAACAGGTCTCCCTTTTTACCATTGGACTCCTCTTTGACAAGCACCGGAAAGAGAGAGACCAATTGGCACTGGTAATTAGTGGGGAGCGGGATTACCAATCTCCAACCAATAGTGGAAAACCGGGGAATTACACCTTTAAAGATATTGTAGATAAAATTGCCGGAATAATTGGAGAATTTCAACTGAAAAAAGGCTCCCACCCCCTTGCCCACCCCTACCAAGTGGCTTCAATTTGGAAAAATGGAAAAGAGATTGGACGATTGGGGAGATTCCACCCTAAAGTGGAAAAAGAGTGGGAGATTGGAGCCACCTTCTTTGGGGAGATTGAACTGGAAAAGATGGAGTGGGAGATTCCCCACGCCAAACCGATAATCCCCTATCCGGTGGTAACCCGGGATTTGAGTCTGGTGGTGGATAAAGAGATGAGCTATTTGGAGGTTGCTTCCACTATCCGGGAGTTGGGATTGGAGAGATTGAAACTCTTCTACCCTATCGACCTCTACGATTTGGGAGAAAAAAACTCCCTTACAATCCGATTTAAACTCCAAGATAGAAATAAGACTTTGACCGAGGAGGAGATAAACTCCACAATGGAGAAAATTTTAAAAGCTCTGGAGAAAAAGGGGTTGAAACTCCGATGAAAATTTTAAAATTCCCCTCCCAACCGGTTTCAACCCTCCCTTCCCAAATTGAAGTTGAGGTTGATGGGGATAAATCTATCTCCCATCGGACTGCTATTTTTTCCCTCCTCACCAGTGGAGTAAATCGGATAACCAATTACCTCCCCGGAGAAGATACTCTAAACTCCCTTAAAATTGCCCAGATGTTGGGGGCAAAGGTGAAAACCTCCTCCGGAAGTATTGGACTCAATGTAGAAATTACCCCCCCTTCCTCCGGAATTGAAGAGCCTTCAGATGTTCTCTATTGTGGAAACTCCGGCACCACTATCCGGATCTATAGCGGGCTTTTGGCAGGGGCGGAAGGCTTTTTTGTATTGACCGGAGACCGCTACCTCAACCGGCGACCAATGGGACGGGTCGCCAATCCCCTCCGGGAAATTGGGGCAAAAATAGATGGACGGAAGGGGGGCAATTACCCCCCATTGGCAATTAGGGGAGGAAAATTGAAAAGTTTCCGCTACTCCTCCCCCATCGCCTCCGCCCAAGTCAAATCTGCCCTTATTTTGGCGGGACTCCAAGGGGAGGGGGTCTCCTACTATCGGGAGCCCACCTTGAGCCGGGACCATACCGAAAGAATGCTCCGGGGTATGGGGGCGGAGATTGAAAAGGAGGGGGAGTGGCTCAAAATTATCCCATTGGGGGGTAGAAAATTGGAACCCCTCCAGTTGGAGGTGCCGGGAGACCCCAGTAGCGGTTTCTTTTTTGCAATTTTCGGGATAGTCCATCGGGTGCCGGTGCTTCTGAAAAATTTGACCCTCAACCCCACCCGGATTGAGGCTTACAAAGTTTTGGAAAAGATGGGGGTTGAGGTGGAGTATCGATTGAAGGGGGATAAATATGAGCCGGTGGGGGATATTTTCCTCAATCCTACCGCCCCTTTGAAAGGGATTGAAGTCTCCCAAAATATCCCTTCCCTTATCGACGAACTCCCGGCTTTGGCAATTGCAATGGCGGTGGCGGAGGGGGAGAGCGTGGTAAAAAATGCCAAAGAGTTGAGGGTAAAAGAGTCCGACCGGATTAAAAGCATAGTTACCAATCTCCGGAAAATTGGAATAAAAGCGGAGGAGTTGGAGGACGGATTCCGGATTTGGGGAGAGCCTTCCCTCCTCTCCTCCCCCGGGGGAAAAGGGAAGAGAATCCCCTCCTCTCCGGTAGTTATCGACTCCTTTGGGGACCATAGAATAGCTATGAGTTTTGCCATTTTGGGGAGTAAAATTGGAAATTTGGAGATTACAGAGGTGGAGAGCATCAACACCTCCTTCCCCCGCTTTTTCCAACTTCTCCGGCAATGGGTGCAATTTTTACTGGAGGAGAGGGGAGAGGAAGAATCCCCCTCCCACTCCCAAAAGGAGGTTTCCAATGGAAATTGAAAAAGCCCGCAGTTACGGCTTCTGTTTCGGGGTAAAAAGGGCAGTGGAAATGGCGGAAAACTCCCCCAATGGATATACATTGGGACCCTTAATCCACAACCCTTTGGAGATTGACCGGCTAAAGAGACTCTACAATGTCCACCCCCTCTCCTCCATTGAAGAGGTTGACCCCCAAAAGGTTAAACGGGTAATTATCCGGACCCACGGCATTCCCAAACGGGATTTGGAAAAACTCCAGAAATTGGGGGTTGAAATAGTGGACGCCACCTGCCCATTTGTTAAAAAACCCCAAGAAATTGTGGAAAAGATGAGCCGGGAGGGGTATGATATTGTTATTTTTGGAGATAAAAATCACCCGGAGATAAAGGGGGTTCGGAGTTACGCCCTCCACGACCGGGTGTTTGTGGTTTTGAAACCGGAGGAGTTGGAGGGGGTGCCTTTGAAGGAGCGGATTGCAGTGGTCGCCCAGACCACCCGGAAGGTAGACCAATTCCAAGAGATTGTGGACTATCTTATCCGGCGGGGGAAGGAGATTAGGGTCTTCAACACTATCTGTAATGCCACCTTTGAAAATCAAGAGGCGGTGCGGGAGTTGGCTCAAAGGGCAGATGTAATGGTAATTATTGGAGGAAAAAACTCCTCCAACACCCGCCAACTCTATACCATCGCCCGGAACTACACCGACGCCTATTTGGTGGAGGAGAAGGGGGAGTTGAACCCCAACTGGTTCAAAGGTAAAAAGCTTTGCGGAATTAGTGCGGGAGCCTCCACCCCCGAATGGTTGGTTGACCAAATTATTGGAGAGATTCAAAAAATTACCCAAACCGACAAATTAGAGACAAAGGGTTAAGCTATGGAATTGAAAGTTGGTGACACCATCGAATTCAAAATCGATGAACTGGTGAAAGGTGGTTTTGTAGGTTACATAGATGGAAGGGAGGTTTTTCTTCCCAAAAGTTTGAGCGGGTTGAAATGGGATAAAGAGATGGTGGGAAAAGTGGTCAAAGCCAAAGTTAAAGAGTTGAAAGAGAACTCCATTGTGGCAGACCGGAAAGCCTACCTCCGGGAAGTGGAAAAATGGTTGGATACTATCCAAGGGCAAAAAGTTATCGGAGTTGTCAAGGCGATTAAACCCAAAGGAATGGTAATAGATATCGATGGAGTAAGCGGATTTGTCCCCAAAGAGGAAATTTTTTACCGGAATATCCGGATTGAAGATTATTTTGAAGTTGGAGATGAAGTAGAAGTTGTATTGGTGGATAAAGAACGGCGGATTTTCTCCATCAAACGGCTTCTCCCAAATCCGTGGGAAGATTTGCGACACATCAAACCGGGGGATATTCTGGAGGTGGCGGTAAGCCATATTACCGATAGTGGGCTCTTTGTGGAGTTGGAAAATGGAATTGAAGGTTTTATGCATATAAGTGAAGTCAACTGGGACGGGGAGAATGACCTCAATATCGGAGATAGAATAGATGTGGAGGTGTTGGAGATTAACCCCGACCAAGAGCGGTTGAAAGTCTCCCGGAAAAGATTACTGGAAAAACCTGCCCAAAAATTTAGTAAAAAGTATAAAGAGGGGGATATTGTAGAAGGAACCATTGTCAAATTTATCAGTGTAGGGGCTTTTGTAGATGTGGACGGGATTTCAGTTCTCCTCCCCAACCGCTTTGTCTCCTACAAAAAGGGAGAAACTGCAGAAGACCTTTTCCAAATTGGAGAAAAAGCCCAATTTAAAGTTATTTCCATTGAACCAGACGCCAACAAAGTGGTAATTTCCCGGAAAGATGTAATAGAAGACCCCTACACCCGATTTGAACGGGAGCATCGGGTAGGAGACCAAGTGGAGGGGGTAGTCCGCCAAATTGCCGATTTTGGAATTTTTGTAGATTTGGGAGAAGTAGAGGCTCTGGTTCGGAATAGCGACTATCAAGGGATTTACCAACCGGGGGATAACTTCACCGGTGAAATTATTGAACTCCGGGGTAACCGGATTAAACTCCGGGAACTCTAATTTCCCCTTTTTTCCTTTTATCTTCTATTATTCTGAAAAAAATCTCTTTTTTCTCTACTACCCCAAATTTTTAGCATCTGGATATTACCCCAATTGGAAAGGGGGAAAGGGAAAATTTTTAAACTTTCAAACTTATCTCCTTTTGAAACTCAATTTTGATAAAAAAAGGATAAAAGGAGAAAGAAAAGAGTAGAAAAAAATACTTGTTTCCCCCAATTTACCGGGCAATAGAGGATAAAGATTTTTTCCACTTTCCAATTTATCTCCCAATCATAGAATATTTTTTTACTCCCTTTACCCCTTGAATTTTAAAATTTCAGATGTATAATAAAAAAGCCCAAATTGGGGGTCGTTAGCTCAATTGGTAGAGCACCGGACTCTTAATCCGGGGGTTGTGGGTTCGATTCCCACACGACCTACCAAAAAATAATTTCCCCTTCCACTCCCAACTCCAATTCTGTTAATTTTCTTCATTTATCCAATAAAAAAAGTGAGAAAAAGGAAAAGAATTACTCCCCTCCCACTGGCTCCCAATTTCCTTCTCTATACTCCAACACTTCCCCTGTTCCAATTTTGTAATACCACCCCAAAAGTCTCAATTTACCTTTTTCAACCCTCTCCCGAATGTAGGGATACCCCATCAATCTCTCCAACTGCTCTACCACATTGGCTTTTTCTACCACCTCTTTCCTCTCTTTTTCGTCCAAAATCCCCTTATACTTCTCCTTTAAATTTGTCCCCAATTGGAGCCATCGGGTAACGGCGGGGAACTCTTCCAATTTTTCCGGTGGATAAAATAGAGCTTTCAACCCTCCACAATCACTATGTCCACACACAACAATGTTTTCAACTTCCAGATACTTTACCCCATACTCCAATACGGAAATTGCACACTCCCACTTTTCTGTAGAATAAGGGGGCACCATATTGGCAATATTCCGGATTACAAAGAGATCTCCCGGTAAAGTCGAAGTAATAAGGTTGGGGACTACCCGGCTATCACTGCACCCGATAAAGAGAGTTTTGGGAGCCTGTCCACTCTCCAGTTTTTG